>JBDNGG010000211.1:0-14700 GCA_041689405.1 Terrimicrobiaceae bacterium
CGGCGTCTTGGAGAGATAACAGAGTATGGGAGGGGCGTTGGGTGCGGTTTCGGTTGGCTCTCAAGGAGCGAGGGATCGAGCCGGGGTATCATGATTTTTACCGTCAGTGGATCTGGGAATTTTTAAAGTCGCTCAAGCCGAAGTTGTTTCAACAGGGTTTGGAAGTTGATGTTCGGAGGTTTCTATCAGTACTTCACGAAAATGGCAAGGGTGTATGGCAGGTTCGGCAGGCGGAGGAGGCGCTTCGGGTATTTTATCAGAGTGTGGAGCCGGCGGCATGGGCGCGGAATTGGCCGATGGGGATGATTCCTGCGGGGATGTTGGAGGAATTGGAGGATGAAAGTCCGGCAGATGTGGGGCGCGGTCCACTGGAGCGGCAGAAGGCTGAAGGTACCGGGCCTTGGGAGCGGCGGGTGGCGGTAGGATCTGAAATGCTGTCCGGGGCGGAGGGCGCGGATGGAGGTGAGGGGATTAGCCGTCTGAGTGGTCGGGAGGATACCGGGGAGTTGCCGCCGCGGTATGCGAGTTTTTTGGATACGGTGCGAGAGGCGTTGCGTGTGGAGCGGTATGCGTATCGCACGGAGCAATCGTATTTGGATTGGGTGCGGAGGTTTTTGATTTTTGCCCATCCGATGACGCGGGATGAAATCCGTTGGTGGCAGGTGAAAGAGTATTTGCAGTATTTGACGGTGGAGCGTCGGGTGGCGGGTTCGACGCAGAACCAGGCATTGAGTGCGCTGCAGTTTGTTTTTCGCGTGGTGCTCAAGCGGGAGGCTGGTGCATTGGATAAAACCCGACGTGCGCCTGCGAGTGCGAAGTTGCCCACCGTTTTGACGCGGGATGAAATTGACCGCGTTTTAAATGGGATGGAGGGAACCGGGAAGCTGATGGCGGAGTTGATGTATGGCTCTGGGATGCGGGTAATGGAGTGTGTGAGGCTGCGGGTGAAGGATGTGGATTTTGGAAACCAGTATATTGTGGTTCGGTCCGGCAAGGGAGATAAGGACCGCTATGTGCCGTTGCCGAAGCGACTGATCGGTGCGCTGAAAGAAAAAATCGAGGCGTCGCGAATCCGATGGGATAAGGATCGGGCGATGGGAGCGGAAGGTGTGTTTTTGCCGGATGCGATATCGGTAAAATATGTGAATGCCGCGACAGATTGGAGTTGGTTTTGGTTATTTCCGTCGGATGCGCTTTCGGAGGATCCGTGGACTGGCAAGGTGCGGCGGCATCATGTGGGAGCCAATGGGGTGCAGCAGTTGGTCAAGCGGGCGGCACTGCGGGCAGAAATCGCGAAGCCGGTGACACCGCACACGCTGCGCCATTCCTTTGCGACCCATTTGTTGGAAGGCGGGGCTGATATTCGGACGGTGCAGGAGTTGCTCGGGCATTCGGATGTATCCACTACGATGATCTACACCCATGTGCTGAATCGGCCGGGGGTGGCGCTTAGAAGTCCGCTGGACTGACGAATTTTGGAGCGCACCGTTGCAGGATTTGGGTTTGCATTTTTCACACAGAGACACAAAGACCACGGAGGGAGAGCGAATGTGTGCAATGTGCAGAATCCTGAATCGTTACGTTGCGCAGGATATGAGGGCTCCTCACGATTTCCAGTAGATGAATATTCGGGATCCGAACTCGCAGGGAGACGCGGGGGCGCGGAGGACTCTGACTGGGCTTGAAAACAACTCTGCGCCTTGCGGGGAAACGAATCAGCGAAAAATCGTTGTTATCCCTGAAAGGAAATTAGTGACTACCATGGAGGACATGAAGAGCATGAAGTTTAGGAATTTAGAATTTTTCAGGCTTAGCAGTAGGGAGGTGGGGAGGGGAAATTCCCGGATGGGGGCGCCGATGTTAGATTCGAAAAAGGTCCGGGACCTGCGAACCATGGCGACGCGTTTTAGTGCGGAGATGCTGCCGCCCTTGGTCAGCGCATGAGAAGCCTGACTAGGCTGGGGTGGTAGTGGTTTCCTCCGGCCATGAAGTTTTTCCTGGGGGGGATTTATCTTTCGTATCGAAAAATCGTCTGGTTGTCGCGCTCAAAAATTACGGAGGAGGGGATTTTTCCGGCTCTTTGTGCGAGACGGGAGCGTGGGCATCTTGCGGCATACTGTTGCGGGCGGGACTTCCAATTTCACTGACGTTGCAGTTTTGACCTTTTTGCCCTCCATTTTCGGGTATCTGAATACATTGAAGTAGCTTTTTTTGGTTCGGATTTAAAGGTGATATTCCTGCCGCATCAGGTCCGGCGCATCGTGGTGTCCCACAAAAATTTTGCGTCGTCTACGGTGGGATAATCGAGCGTGTAATGGAGTCCCCGGCTTTCTTTGCGACTGATCGCACAATCCACGATGAGCGATGCCACAGTGACCAGGTTGCGTAGTTCGAGAAGCTCTGTCGTGACGGTGAAATTCCAGTAAAACTCCTGAACTTCAGCATGGAGATTGCGGAGGCGGGTGGCGGCACGCTGGAGCCGTTTGTCGGTGCGGACAATCCCGACGTAATCCCACATGAGCCGACGGATCTCGTCCCAGTTATGATAGATCACCACCAGTTCGTCCACGTCTTGGACTTTCCCTGGGCGCCACTCAGGCAAATCAAATCCGTTGCGGTCGTGGCGGTTGAGAGAAGATTTTTCGAACGCACGATGGGCCATGACCAAGGCTTCGAGTAACGAATTGCTGGCGAGTCGATTGGCGCCGTGCAGGCCGGTGCAGGCGGCCTCACCGATCGCATAGAGACCTCGCAGGCTGGTTTCGGCATGCAGGTTGGTTTTGACGCCGCCGCATTGGTAATGGGCGGCGGGGACGACCGGGATGGGTTCCTTGGTAATATCAATCCCGAGATCCCGACATTTTTCATAGATCGTGGGAAATCGCGAACGGATGAAATCTGCCGGCTTGTGCGTGATATCGATGTATACGCATTGGCTGCCGGTACGTTTCATCTCCGCGTCGATGGCGCGGGCGACAATGTCGCGCGGGGCGAGTTCTTTCCGGGGGTGATAGCCATCCATGAACCGCCGCCCCCGTTTGTCGACGAGGTAACCGCCTTCGCCACGGACAGCTTCGGAAACAAGAAAGGATTTCTCTTTTGGGTGGAATAAACAGGTCGGATGAAACTGGATGAACTCCATGTTCGAGACTGTCGCTCCAGCCCGCCACGCCATGGCAACACCATCCCCGGTCGCGACGTCCGGGTTTGTTGTGTAGAGGTAAACTTTGCCACATCCCCCGGAGGCCAACACGATGGCATCGGAGCGCAGCGTCTCGACGATGCCACTGGCTTCATTGAGCACATAGACCCCTACGCAGGCGTTTTGCATTGCGTAGCCGAGTTTGCCCGTGGTGATGAAATCCACCGCCATGTAATTTTCGAGGATCGTGATTTCCGGATGCTTCTTCACGCGTGCGACCAGTGTGCGCTCGATCTCCGAGCCCGTCGCATCCTGAAAATGCAATACTCTGCGTTTTGAATGCCCGCCTTCGCGCCCGAGATCGAGCTCGGTGGTGCCGTCCGGTGTTTTGCGTTCGTCGAAATGCATTCCGAGTTCCATCAACTCCCGGACCCGGCTGGGACCTTCCGTTACGACGACATCCACGGCTTCCCGGTTGCAAAGGCCGACGCCTGCCGAAAGCGTGTCGCCGATATGGAGATCAAAGGAATCTTCGTTGCTGATCACGCAGGCCACGCCCCCTTGGGCCCAGGCGGTGTTGGAATCCGAGAGCCCGCGTTTGGTTACGATGGCGACGGAACCCTGGGTCGCTGCTTTGAGTGCGAACGAGAGCCCTGCAATTCCGCTGCCTATGACGATGTAGTCGAATTCTCTCATTTTGCCTTTTCAGTCAGTCGCAGGTTGTCGATTAATCGTGTGCGACCTAAATAGATTGCAGCTGCGAGAATGGTGCCCGTTTCTGCGCGGAGCGTGGGATGTAGCGAGGACTCATCAACCACTTCGACATAGTCGATCCGGGTATCTGGGATTTTCTCCAAGCGCCGAACGGCCTCTTTCCGAATCGCCGCCACGGACGGAGCCTTTTTTGCGGCGGTTACGAGCGCCTCGCGGAAGCGTGGAGCCGCAGCGCGTTCTTCCGATGAGAGATAACCATTGCGCGAGCTCACCGCCAGGCCGTCTTCATCCCGGACGGTGGGATGGCCCACGATTTCAACCGGGAAATTCAGATCGTGGGTCATGCGTCGGATGATTGCCAGTTGCTGCCAATCTTTTTCGCCGAAAACCGCGATCTGGGGCTGAACGATATTAAAAAGTTTTGCCACGATGGTGCAGACACCGCGGAAGTGCCCCGGTCTGCTTTTGCCACACAAAGTCGCAAAAAGTGATCCGTCTTCATCCACAAAAACGGAGGCGCCGGGAGTGATGATGTCGTCTCCGTTGGGCTGGAATACGACATCCACGCCGAGGGATTTGCAGAGCGCTCGATCTGGATTTCGCGGGCGGGGGTATGCTGCCAAGTCCTCGTTTGGTCCGAACTGAAGAGGATTCACAAAAATAGAAACGACGACAGTGCCGTTCTTGGTCGCAATTTTCCGTGCGTTCCGGATCAACTCTGCGTGCCCGTGATGCAGAGCACCCATGGTAGCGACCAGCACAACCGGCTTCCCAGCGCGCCGTAGCAGCGAGCGGGTTGCTGTCACGGTGGTCACCGATCTCACAAACGACCTGCTAGATTAATCGCCTGGTGCTGCTTCAAGCGGCGCTGATGGCGCTCCCGGTTCTACAGCTTGTGGTGCTGGCGGAACAGACTCAACGGGGGTAGCGGGGGTGGCCAAAGTGTTGGATTTGGGATCTGCGACTGCTTCATCAACCACGGCGGTGCCTGAGGTAGGAGTGGCAGATTCTGATGCGGCGGCAGGGGGAGTCATTTTAAGCAACTCGCGCTGAATCTGCGTTTGGCCTGTTCCTCCGCGCGAGTAGATCGTTGCCAACCCGAGCGTCAGGACAAAAAACGTAATGCCTAAGGTGGTGGTGAACTTGGCAAGCACATGCGTCGTCTGAGCGCCAAAGAGATTATCTGTCATGCCGCCCCCAAAGGCAGCACCGAGGCCCTCGCTGCGAGGACGCTGCATGAGCACGGCCAGGACGATTAAGACGGACACTGCGACGTGCACCGCCAGCAGGGTGTAAAGTAGAATTGTCATAAAGAAGTAGTAGAAATTGACACTTTCGTAAAATTTGTAAAGCCTTCAAGATCATCATTACAAAATCTCCCCGACTGCTTCCGTGCAGCTTCCAAGCTTTTGTCTTTTGCAGTTTTCTGATGTGCTTGGTTTCTAGCCCGGCATTGGCTCAACCGGCAAGCGGTCTCATTACTACGGAAAATGTCACTTTGATTCCGACCGATTGGGCAGATGGCGACAGCTTCCGTGTGAAGTTCCCTGACGGCAAGGAACACACGGTGCGGCTGTATGGAGCGGATTGCATGGAGTGGCATGTTACCGGTGATACTGATGCCCGGCGGTTGCGCGCACAGCGCCGGTATTTTGGAATCTCGGGATATGGTGATTCTGCGGCGGATTCGATCACCCTTGCGAAATCGTTGGGTGAGGAAGCCAGCAAGATGGTGAAAGAAAAACTATCCCGTCCATTTCGGATTCACACGTCGTTTGCAGACGCGCGCGGCGATGCCCGGTATAGCCGGATCTACGCATTTGTGACTACGTCCGACGGCGAAGACCTTGCTGCTTTACTGGTGACGCAGGGGTTGGCGCGGGCATTTGGAGTTTATCGTTCGACGCCGGAAGGGCTGTCGCGGGGGGACTACGAGGCGCAATTACAAGACGCGGAACTTCTTGCTGCGCGCAATGGCAGCGGCGCATGGGCATTCACCGATTGGAGTGATTTTACCCATCAGCGTCGCGACCAGCGTCTCGAAGACGCGGAATCGCAATTGGCGCTGGGAAATATCCCACCGGCAGAGCCGTTGGATGTGAACTCAGCGGCTGTGGCTGAACTCATGCAAATTCCAGGTATCGGTAAAGTCACAGCCAACGCCATCATTGAATCGCGTCCATATGAGACGCTCGATGACCTTGTCCGCGCCCGCGGAATTGGAGCATCAACGCTGGAAAAAATTCGCCCCTACCTCACGATTGCCGCTCCAAAGCAATAGCAGTCGCTTTTCCTTGTTCCGGTGCAGGAAAAGGACAGCGGTCGATCCCGAAGAGGTCGCGGTCCTTGATCACATGCGCGACTTCATCGGGGACCAATTCCTCCCACGTCCCGTCACATTCCCGGATACGTGCCAAAACATCGGCGGATCGAATGCCGAGATATGCAGGGTTGTAGTCCTGCATCGACTGGATGAAATCATTCTCCAGCAAGTGGGCATAAAGGTGCCGCAGGTTCGGCGCCACGCGGTAATTATCAGCAGTCGTGATTGAGCCGTTCGCTTCGCGGAAGGGATAGACGTAGAGTTTGACCCCAGTTTTAAATAGCCGTCCGAGTCCCTCCAGAATGCCACCTTCCAATCCCTCGTAATAATGCTCCTCAAAAAGTTCGATCAGAGCGGGCAGGCCGAGTGGCAGCCCGATCATTTGGTCAGAGTAGCGTGTGAGGTAGTTAATAAGCCGGTGGTATTCCCCGTAGTTGGAGATCAAAACAGTGCGACCGAGTGCGCCCAGCATATCCACGCGATCCAGAAAATCCTGCGCATCGAGCTCGCCGCTGCTCAGCAGGTTCTGCATGGTTATCTCCATGAGGACCTCAGGTTCGCGACCTGCGAGTTTTGGCTCCCGGAGAAACATCGCGCGGGCGCAATCGAGCATGTCGTTTGTCACGTAAGTCACCGGACGGAAACTCCCGCGTTCGATGAGTAAATCTTTTTTGTAAAAGGCATCTGCGGCATTGATCACGTCGCCGTTGGCGCGGAATAGCGCGGCCTTGGTCAGACCCTGAGTCACCAGCTGAAGCGCCATGATTCGATTGTCCACTTTGGCAAATTCCGGCCCGGAAAACCGAATCATGTCAACTTCGATCCGACCGGGTTTCAGGTCATCCAATAGCGATCCAATCAACGCCTCCGGCCGCTGCGTGTGATAGTATGCTCCATATACAAGATTGGCACCGATGATCCCGAGCGCCTCCTGTTGTTCCAGATTTTCGACATCCAGCATCCGGACGTGCATGATGATTTCGCTAAACTCCGATCGGGGCGCAGTTTGAAAACGAATGCCGAGCCAACCGTGGGATTCATCATGTTTGCGGAAGCTGCGAGCGGCTACAGTATCTGCAAAGGCGAAAAAACACCGCTTGTCCCCCACGGTCGCGTCGAGGCGCTCGACGAGCAGTGAAATCTCGTGCGTTAGCATGGTATCCAAACGCCGACGGCTCACATAGCGGTCAGCTGTCCCGTAGATCGAATCACTAAACGTCATGTCATAGGCCGAAATCGTCTTGGCAATGGTCCCTGCGGCTCCGCCGACGTGAAAGAACCGCCGAGCCACTTCCTGGCCCGCACCGATCTCGGCAAACGTGCCATAGATGCGGCTGTCCATGTTAATTTGAAACGCCTTCTTGTTGACCTGTAGCTCCATCTTCCCATCCATGGTGGCGAGGGTAGCACGCCATGCAAGTCGCTGTGAGAATTACCCGTTGTTTGTGCAGGCGGACTGCAACGTCTCGATAAACTCCTCTGGGGATTTGGCGGTGAGGAGGTGTTCGAGGTCCCGTTTGTTACTGCAGACGCGGGCGATGGCGCCGACTACCGTGAGGTATTGCGCGTTCATCGCGGACGGGATGCCTGCTACAAAAATCAACCGTGTCGCAGGCTCACCGTCTGGAGCCGATAGCCCCTGGTCCGAGCGTCCGGCCGCCACGACGAGGCTTTTCAATCCCTGGCTGCGCCCGTGGGCAATACAAATCCCGATACCGCTGCTTTCCAACAAGGCAGCATCATGGCCTAAGACTGCCTTCCGAAGGGACTCCCAATCGGTGACCCGCGCATCACCGTTCAGCTTTGCCAGTACTTCGTCGATTCCTGACGATCGAGTGGATGCGCCCAAGGCGAGTTGGATGTCATCGATTTTGAGGATGTTTGCGAGGTGCATGCAGGAAATCAGATATTACTTCCGGTCCACTTGAGCTTTTGGCGGAGCACGTCGGTAAACGGTCGCTCGGGAAGCATTGCCAACGGAAGCACTCGGTCGCTTTTTGATACGCACAGGCGGTCGCCGATCTTCATCTCCTGAGACTTCTGGCCGTCCACGTTGTAAAATACCTGCTGATCGGGCTCGCGCAGGAGTACCTCAATGAGCGAGCGGTCGCTCACAACGGTGGATCTGTTGGTAAGCACGTGCGGACAAATGGGAGTGATCAACGCGGCCCCGCAATCCGGTAGCAAAATCGGTCCGCCTGCGGATAGCGAGTATGCCGTGGAGCCGGTGGGTGTGGCCAAAATCAAGCCATCTGCGTTGTATGTTGTCAGCGTCTCGCCATCCACGCGGACCTCGATACGGACCAGTTGAGATCGCTCCCCGCGGCTGATAACCACATCGTTGAGCGCATGAGAGATGAGGCATTCGCCATCCCCGGTGACGTGTTCGATCTTCAGGAGGCGCCGCTGACTCAGCGTGTAATCTTCGCGCTGGAGGGCATCTGCTGCGCGGGCGATTTCCGAGGGGCCGAGGCACGTGAGGAATCCCAGCGAGCCGAGGTTGATTCCAAAGACGGGCAGCATGCGTGCCCCCATGCGGTGGACGAACCGGAGGATCGTTCCATCCCCCCCCATGACGACGACGATGCGGCTTTGGATCAGGAATGCGTCGTCATCCCTCGCCGCGTTACTGGCGAGATCCGAGTGTGCCGCCGTCTCCGGGTCCACGACAAATGGCATCGACCTTGTGGCGAGGTCGGCGCAAAATTCGCGGACGAGTTCACGAGCTCCCGGTTTGGTAAAGTGCGCGAGGACCCCGATCATGGTTGCATGCATGCGAGAAATTCAACATTTCCGCTGGTTCCGCGAATCGGTGATTCGATCACACCGCGCCACTTCCAATGATGGATCTCAGTCGCAAAGACGCGGATTTTTTCGACAGCTTCGGCGTGTGCTTCGGGATCGGTCACAATGCCACCTTTTCCCACCCGATTGCGGGAAAGTTCAAATTGAGGTTTAATTAATGCGACCATATAGCCATCGGGTTCCAGCAACTGAAACGCGGGTGGCAGGATCAAAGTCAACGAAATAAAACTGACGTCAGCCACAGCGATCCACACGCGCTCGCCGATGTCGGTCGGTTTCAGGTTGCGGCAGTTCAGGCCTTCCTGCACCGAAACCCGTGGATCCTGACGGATTTTCCAATGGAGTTGACCGTGCCCGACGTCCACGGCATGGACATGGGAAGCTCCATGTTGCAGCAAGCAATCGGTGAATCCGCCCGTTGATGCTCCGATGTCAATCGCGGTGCGTCCCGTCGGGTCAATGGCAAACTCCGCAAGCGCTCCCTCAAGCTTCAATCCTCCCCGTCCGACGTATTTCTCACGTCCCTGGACGTCTATGATCACATCGCTTCGGACGCGCTGGCCGGGTTTATCGGCGCGCTGACCGTTCACAAAAACCATTCCCGCCATCAGCGCACGCTGTGCCCGTTCCCGGGATTCAAAATCTCCGCGCTCGACCAGGAGTGCATCAAGTCTCAGTTTTTCAGTATTGTCCAAAGCCAGGAATTTGTTCAGGTTTTCGCGCATTCACACACAAGCCATTATTATTGCATGTCTGACCCCGAGTTGAAGGATCGAATCAAGGCCATGATGGTCGAAAGTTTAATGTTGAAAATGGAGCCCGCGGATATTGCGGATGACGTGCCGTTGTTTGTGCCGGACGGGCTGGCCTTGGATTCCATCGATGCTCTGGAGCTTGCGGTCGGGCTAGAGAAGCATTTTGGTGTTTCCACGCCAAGTGCGGAAGTGGCACGCACTGCGTTTTTGGACGTGAATTCCATCGCGGCATTTATCGAACAATCCCGGGCGGGGTAAGGAAACGCGCTTCGCTGTTATCGCATGGATCCTTTAGCGGATTTCAAAACGCTTCCTCACGGCGTCTTTTCCTGGCAGGGATACGAAAAGGACGTAAAATGTGACCTCACGTCCACGGCGCTGGAATCCGATGGCGAGTTGCTTTTTGTAGATCCTGTCGCCCTCACGGACGAAGCGTTGGAGCGGCTGATAGCCGGGCGCACACCAGGCGCGATCTTATTGACTAATGCGAACCACCAACGCGATTCGCTGGTGCTGCGCCAACGCTTGGATATCCCGATCATCGCCTCGGCGCTGGCAAAGACGGAGGTAAGCGCGGATCTATGGATCGAGGGATCGGAAGAACCCACCGTGCGGGGACTGCGTGCTATTCCGCTGCCGGGAGCGGGTGTTGGAGAAGTGGCATTTTATCGGCTGGGCCCAGAGCCGGTGCTGGTGATCGGTGATGCTGTGATCCACTTGCCGCCTGAGGGCCTCAGGTATCTGCCGGAGAAATATTGCATGTGTGCGGCACAGGCGGTGGCGTCGGTGGCAACCTTGGGGGGGCTGCCCGTCGGAGCGATTCATTTCGCGCATGGAGAGCCACTATTGCGCGATGCTGCTGTTTCGCTTCGGGCGATGATTGCGCGTCACGGCTGATTTCTTCACTTCCGGTTGACGTTGGTCGGAGATATATTGATCCCATGCAATCGATTAAATCCCTCCCTCTTGACGAGCTCACAGCTCGTCTCGCCGAGCTTGGAGAACCAGGATATCGTGCGAAGCAGATTGTCGAGTGGCTCTATCTGCGCCGTGTCCGCGATTTTTCCGCGATGTCGAACTTACCCGTTGTGCTGCGTGAGCGGTTAGCGCAGGAGTTTGACGACCGCTCGCTCGAAATAGTCACCAAGACAGGGTCGCACGACACGACGCAGAAATTTCTTTTCCGGCTGAGAGATGGGCAGATGATCGAGACGGTGCTGATTCCCGCATCTCCGGCGCTTTATGGAAGCGCTGCGGATCGGCGCACGCTGTGTGTGTCGTCTCAGGTGGGATGCGCATACGGATGTAAATTTTGCGCCAGCGGCTTGGATGGATGGAAGCGCAACCTCGATGCGGATGAAATCGTGGACCAATTGCTTGCGGTCGAGGCAGCCAGCGGCGAGCGGGTGAATAACATTGTTTTCATGGGAATGGGGGAGCCGCTCGCAAACTACGACAACCTCCTGCGTGCGATAACGATCATCAATGCACCATGGGGGCCAGGCATCGGTGCCCGGCATATCACGGTCTCCACCAGCGGCCTCGTCCCTCGCATTCGCGAACTTGCGGATCAGCCGCTTCAAATTCGATTAGCGGTTTCGCTTCATGGTGCCACTGATTCGGTGCGAGACCAAATCATGCCGATCAACCAAAAATACCCGCTCGAAGAACTGCTCGACGCATGTGAGTATTTTCGCTCGAAAAAGAAACAAAAGATCACCTTCGAATATATTCTCATTCAAGGAGTGAATGATTCGCCCGATGATGCACGGGAGCTCGCGAAAATTACGCGTCGCCTGGAGGCCAAGGTAAATGTCATTCCTTACAACTCGGTGGACGGACTGGATTGGCAGCGACCATCGGAGACGGAGCAGGATGAATTCCTGGCAGTCCTGCATCGGGGAGCTGCCTCGGCGACCATCCGGCGAGAGAAGGGGCATGATATTGCAGCAGCCTGCGGCCAGCTCCGCTTGCAGACCGAGCGAAAAATACCCGTTGCAGCCGATGGAGGCGTGAATTAGAGAAGAGGTATGCCTGACGACGATTGCGGGTTTCCCGAGCTTTGGGACGAGTATCAATGGGAACGGTTTCTGCAAGAGCAGGACCAGAAAACCGAGCAGTATTTTAGCTTATTTGAAAAATATGCGGAGTATCCTGACCGCGATGAAATCATCGCAAGGGAGATGGGATGGAACCCGGGAATGGACGAGGACGCTGACGAGGCTACCGGAGAGTTTTGGGCAGAGGCGGCCGATGATTTCGATTCCAGCGTCGACGATGAATCAGAGGATGATGAGCTTTCCGATGACTCCGATGACTCCGATGACGACAGTGCATTCAGCGCCCTCGAGAACTCGGAGATTTACCTCCAAAGCATGGAACTCAACCGGCGGGTTTATCAGATCATCGAAAAAAATGAATCGCTCCGCAATCACCCGCTGGGAGTTGAATTAGCCACAAGGGCGTCCATTTGTAGCGCAAAAATGGCCGCCGCGCTGTGTGGAGATGATTTTTCCGAGATGGGAATGACCATTGCCTATCTCAAACGCAGTCTGAAGGCCGCAAACGACTGCTTGTCCGCTTCGGCGCAACTGCATGAAGCCGGGCTTCTGGTCGCGTCGGACAACTTGGCATTTACGGATATGCTCTTTCCCATTCGCGAGCGGCTTGTTGACCTGATGGGTGAATACCGTGCCGAACTCGGCCGTCGTCGTGGAGACTAAATGCAGCCCTGCTGCAACCTTGTGTCGATTGTGGTGAATAACCCCGATGTTTCAAACGTCAATAGTCCATGAGCTCTGATCTCGCGTGCGAAGACTCGGAATTAATCCAGTCTGCCAAAGAGGGAGACCTCTCCGCTTTTGACGCGCTGGTGAGCCGCCATGAGGAACGCGTTTATATGATTTCCCATCACATGCTCCGCAACCACGACGATGCCCTTGATGTCGCGCAGGATACCTTCCTCCGCGCTTGGAAGGGGCTATCGCGATTCGATGGGAAAGCAGCATTTTCCACTTGGATTGTGAAAATCGCGACTAATGCGAGCATCGATGTTATCCGCCGCCGGCAGGTTCGACCGCAGGCAGATCTGGATACGGTCGAATTGCGGGCCGAAGCAGGATCACGGACTACTCCCTCGGATCCGGAAAAACCTGGAGTTCGACTGGATCTCGAAGAAATGCGTCGGCGTTACGATGCCGCCATGCTTCAACTGACTGCGGAACACCGGGCGGTATTGGTCCTGAAAGAACTGGAAGACATGAGCTATCAGGAAATCGCGGACGCCGTGGGATGCTCGACGGGCACTGTGATGTCCCGGCTATTTTATGCGCGGAAGAAAATGCAATCGAAACTGAGGGATATTTATGAAGAACTTTGAAGAACAAATGGTGCTCTGGACGGATGACGCGCTCCCGCCGGACGAGGTGGCTGCATTTGAAGCTCAACTGCCGGACCTTAACGCGGCTTACGAGCAGAAGGCTGTCTGGACCAATCTGCGGGCGGGTCTCAAGGCGGTTTCTGCACCGCCACCAGAGTTTGCCCGTGATGCAGGCTTTCTAAAGTCCCAGGTCTCGCGGAGCATCCGGGCGGAATCCCGCGAGGCAGATGCAGGGGCGCATCGAAGTACGGCATTGCCGTCGATCTGGCGCCTCGTGTGGGGAGGATGCGGGCTTTGTGTTTTGGCGCTCGTCATGGCCGTCATCGTGATCTCGTATAACGATGGAGTTCCGAGTGAGACGCAATTTATCTCACAGGTCATCGAGGCACGCTCGGCCAACCCGGAGCGCAATAGTGCCTCATCGTTTCGTGCACCGGATGGAAAAGGCAGCGTGATCTGGCTCGAAAACCCCGGGTTTATTCCGGCGCAACAGGCGATCCGATAACCATGCGACGACGAGCAATAGTCTGGGCCCTGCTCGCGGGCATCGCGCTGGTGCTGGCAGGGCATCAGTCCGTGTGGGCGGATGATCGCGTGTGGTCGGCGCTGGTTCTTGCAACGAATGAATCACCTGCAAAACCGATGCCGCAGGATTTGGAATCATTTGGCGACGATTTGCAGAAAATTTTTGGGTACAACTCGTTTTATATCCTTGGAGAAAAACGAAAGCGGGTGGTCGAGGGCACCGAGGAATGGTTGATTTCCAGCAAGGCTGTCTTTTTGAAGTTGACCGCAGTAAACAAAAATATGGCTTCGTATGAACTCAAACTGGATTTGTATGCAAATAAAAGCCTGGCCCTGACGTCCCGAGTGAAGCTGGCCCGGGAAGATCCGCTTTATATCCGGGGACCGCAGTGGGGAAATGGGCAGTTGATCTACATCCTGCAAATTCAATGAATCTCAACGCCGCCCAATCCGACGCGCAAATCCAGTTTGATAAGCAACGCGGCAATTACTGAAAATCCCATATTCTGGCAGACACCGCGGACTTGGATGCCACGGCGGCGGGGTTGGGATTTTCCTCCGCCCCTGCCGGGGCGAAACGCTGACCGTGTCGAATTCCGGTGGTGTCCTCCCTGAGCTTTCTACACAACTTTTTGGGTATAATAGTGAAGGACGATTAACGCAATGGGAGGGGAAACAACAGGAGGGTTGAGAACCCGCTGCCCGACTCGCTTGTGGGAGGACAATGAGCGCGCCGGGCATGAGCGGGATTTTCCGCAGTTTACCGCCGGGTTGACTTCCGACGAGGCGACCCCGTGCTTTTTCTACCATGAAAAGCATGAAGGACATGAAGAGGGAGAAGGTTGAGTAAGATTTTTTCTGAATCTTCATGCGCTTCATGCTCTTCATGGTTTTAATTCTTTTCTCCTCGGTCCGGGGTGTCCGCGTCCGCGCGGATAGCCGAAGAATACGCGCCCCGTCACGGCCGGCAGGCGGCAACTAACGAAACTCGTGGCGGGGCATACTCTCTGCCAATGCAAACTGGCGACGGCTTCGGCGCAGATGAGATGCGGTTGAA
>JBDNGG010000212.1:0-3613 GCA_041689405.1 Terrimicrobiaceae bacterium
CGCGAAGAAAAGCGGCAAAACCGCCTGTCCCAAGGGCTTGATCAGGGACGGCTGGCACCTCATGTTGACCAATTTAACTGCGGCGCAGGCGGGGGTCAGCCAGCCCGCGGCGGTTTATCGGGCGCGCTGGGCGGTGGAAATCCAGTTCCGCGCATGGAAGCAGGCGTTGAACATTGGCAAGGCACTCAACCGCAGGAGTAACGAACACCACATGCAGGCGCTGGTGGTGACGGCGATGATAGCCCACCAGCTCGGGATAAAAGGGAAGAGAGTAGGAAACCTGATAGGATGGAACGTCGAACATCCATCATCGAACGCCCAATGGTGAATAAGGATGCTGGCTCGGCAGGTCCGGTTGTATTCGATGTTCAATGTTGGGCGTTCGATGTTCGACGTTCAAGAATACCGAGCCCGAGTCTATTGC
Organism: Terrimicrobiaceae bacterium; assembly: GCA_041689405.1. Lineage (GTDB taxonomy): Bacteria > Verrucomicrobiota > Verrucomicrobiia > Chthoniobacterales > JAATET01 > JBDNGG01. The sequence continues at coordinate 425 of JBDNGG010000212.1, forward strand.
TTACTCACGTACATTATGATCTCGGAATTTTCTTCTCTTCAAAATCACAAATTCTTGTGCGTGGCAGTATATGATAGACTCCACTCAACCTATTTCTTCAACGTATCCCTACGTAACCTTAAACCTCACGAAATGGCCCCTTCAACGCGTTCGAAGAAGAAGAAGAGCTGGCCTTTGCGGGTGACGGGTGCTTGGTCGTCCGACTCGGCATGGAACCGCACGCCGGGGGTGTCGAGCGGCCAGGTTCCGGAGGGGTATTGCGAGATGGTTTTCGACTCACCCTGCGGGTGAGTGCGGATCAAGGCAGGAAGTTCTTCCATGTCTTTGCATATTCAGTGTTCGCGTGGCTCTGGCTAGATTTCTATTTTCTTTTTTAGGTTTTCACTGCCTCGGGGTAGCCGCAGCGGTTGCAGATGCGATTTCGGAATCGCATTTCCTTTCGTGGCTGCTTTACGGTGGTGGGCACGGGGTGATTTTTTGGGGATTGGGCGAATGTGCTGCTATGGATAACTAACTGCTCCTTCTACTTCTAGCGGTTCATTTCCGGCATTGGCTCTTCAAAGCCGTAACCCGAATCGGTGGCGAAGATTAGGTTTTCCTCCTTTGAATGGAGCAAGAAAAAGCTGCTGCTAGCATTTTTTTGGATTTGGAAGCCATCGGTATCTTTTGGGAACCAGGTGGGAGCTTTGTAGAGATGACTGATTCTCACGTTGGACGAAAGCGTGGCGAGAGAGAACGGATTGCTCTCCAGCCATTCCAGCAAAGCCGGGCTGGGAGTGACAGCGAGAAACCAGCTCCAGCGCTTTACGCCAGCGGCGGGATCGGACCACTCGCGGCGCTCCGCGTGGAGGATCTTGTCATCGTTGGCGGGCCTGCGCCAAAAGGCTTTTTTAAAAACCAGTGCCGGATCCTCGGTGAGTGCTAGGCCAGCCTCACCCATCACTGCGGAGGGGGATAGCGGGGGGACCGGAACCGGGGCTGGAGTGAATGAGACCGCGCGGAAAATCAGAAGCGTGGCCGCGAGCACTAGGCTCCCACCGCCGAGCAGGAGCCACACCCTACGTTTTTCTGCCGCATCATCCTTCTCCCCCATTGGTTGTTTTTTCAATTCCCGGAATGCGAGTAGGTGCGGAGGAAGAGCTTGATATCCTGCACGCTTTGGACAAAGCGATCGATGCCGACCTGCTCGTTATTGAGCAAGGAGTAGGCGGGGATGACGATTTTCCACTGACTATTCCAGACACTACGGCCAATGAGACGACTATTGGTGAACTCCGCAGGCATGGAGCTGTAGAAATACGCGGCATCGTCCACGGCACGGAAGGCGGGATGTTTCCGCGTGATCCAAAGCTGCTCATTGAGACTACCCTGCGAAGTGAAAAGCTGGAGCGATGAGAAGGCAGTGGCACCCAGATTTTTCGGAAGCGGGATTGCCTGATCTTTCACCAGCCAGCTCCGCAAAGTATTGGTATCACCAAGTGGCGGGGCCAGCATGGTGTCCATGCCGACAGGGATGAGGTAGGCATATGGCGTAGCACTCAACGCATTCGCATCCGAGCTGGCCGGGCCACCCGCTCCCGGCGTTCCGAGAGCATAGGGATCCATGCCTTTGTAACCAGAGAAGACCAAGCCAGAGGCGTGGATCTTGGTCGCAAAGTTCGATTGCGTGTAGGCGTGGTCTCCCGCTGCAAGTGGCCAGCCGAAGAAATTCTGACCCGGCTGGATGGTGGTAGAGAAAGGAATCACGATACCGGGAACAAGCGATCCGTCTGCCTTACGGATGTTATTGCAGTGCAGGGCGACGTCTGGATCGTTCAGCACATTGCTCATAATGTGCTGCTGGAGGACTTGCTTCCAGAGAAGATTATCATCTGCGGTGGGCTGGTCCGTGCGGATGCGGAAAAGCTCCTGACGCAGGGAAAATAGCGTGCCTTTGCGATCCGGATTATTGATTCCCAAGCGTCCCTTGACCACAGACCAATCATCACGAAGACCACCGAGAACGGATGCAATTCCGGGATCTCCGGGGCCGCTTTCAATTGGTGTTTTCCCATCCCAGTTCCCTATCGAGTAGGTCTGGATGATCTGGCCGATGTAGTCCCGGCCCTGAGATGAGTCGAGCAGGCCGGTCTCGTAATCATACGCCTTGGCGGTGAGGTAGGTGAAAGTCTGCGCGAGATCGAACAGTCCTTTGTATTGTGCGAGTTCAGCATTGCGGAAATCCCGGTAAACGGTGTCCCGTGTGCGGTAGCCTTGGACAACGGAAGCGGCCCGCTGGCGGAAGGTTTCCCGCTCAGAGAGAATGTGATCCGCATCCGCATAGAGCCGGGAAACCCGCTCCAAAGAGCGCTGCAGTTCCGTCAGGTTCCGCGACATTTCATACGCATTGGCAAGGACGAGATCATACTGCCGCTCAAACTCGATGATATGCTGCTTCTGCGAGGCCTCGACATCAAAGCCTTCCAGCATTCCATCAGCCTCCTCCCGGAGAGACGCCGCCTGGGATTCCAACATCCCGATCTGTGCCTCCAGCGCCATCCCCATCAACTTCTGGCCGTAGGAGGAAATCGCACCGGCATTGAGAGAAATGGAACGGGCGACCGATGTGGGATCGTTAGCGAAGCCGACCGCGACCGGCCCGATCTCGGCGAGCGCCTTGGCGACATCATCAATGTATTCACTGGCGATTTCATACGCCTTTGAGGCGCCAGAAAGGATCGATGCCGTCCTCTCCATTGCGGAAGCGTTTTTGCGATTCTCATCGGCGGCGTCTTGAGCGTTGTTGTAGCCGGTGCGGATTTCATCGAAGAGCTGGTACTCGCGCTCGAAGCGGCGCATCTGCACGGAGAACGTATTGTTCGATCCGCGGAGGCTGACCTGGGCTTGGTAACAATCCAACAAGGCCGCCTGCAAATCGCCGGTTTGGCTTCGTTTTCCGAGACCGCTGGCCACGGTATCTGAAAATTGCGCGACGCTGAGCGGATTGATCACGTAGGATCTGGTGACGAACTGCGCGGGGTCGTTGATACGATTGTAAACATTATCCATCGACCATTCTTTGAATGGATCATGGTTGAGAGGCTCCTTGAAGTTGACCGTGACCGTGGTATCGGTGGCGACCAGTGGCGATGGCCTGTCGATGAAATGCGGGTGGAAGAGATCCGGCCCGGTGTAGCCTTGCTCGTAGAG
>JBDNGG010000213.1:0-2987 GCA_041689405.1 Terrimicrobiaceae bacterium
CCCTCTTCGCCAAACTCAACGAAATGGAGATCATTTTCCCGGGAACCGAGCTCATTTTGCACTACCAATTGGTCGGCTCAAATCCTGATCAAAACTCCCAAAAGTGTGTCGCTTCCACTTCACAGAGGTAAGGAGTTCTGAATTTATGAAAGAAAACAACCGAAAATACAATCTCACTGAAGGCACCTCATCCGTCGTCATGGATACCCAAGGTAACGCGATCAATGCCGGCTCACCACGCCTCAATAACGCCATCATCACCTACCAGATTTCCCGTGTGGAAATCGAAAAATGCATCACCCGGAGAATCGTCCATGACTTGCGGGCGGAGCCCAACAATCCGCTCGTTACGTCCGAAATGGATAGCGTAATTTTTTGCGTCCATGGCTATGACCGAGATCGCCGCGAACTGTTCATGATCCCTTCGTTTCGGAAATACATCGCGAAGGTCCATGAGCAAAATCCCGGCTGGATCTACTACGCCAACCTCGATAGCCATTGGCTGAAAATCATCGCGATGTGTCTTTTTCAGACCGCGACGGCAGTCACCAAAAGGAAGAAATCCAACATGTTTTTTCTGGCAACCGACGTGGCCGATTTTATTGCTGGCCAGCTCGCTCCATTTTTTACTCTCTGTGAGATCTCGGGAGTGCGACGCGAAGATGCGGAAGATCGCATTCGAGCCGTTTGCGCGAGTTTTGGAGTTCATCCTCCAAAGGAGTGACTGAAGAAGTGAAATCGAGATCCCGAGGTGCCTCCCCGCTGGAGCTTCAAAACAACGGATGGAGCGTTTTACTTATGGGCCGCATTCAATTCCGGCTATAGGAGACCACAACTTAAAAATCCCAGAGAAGAGTATTCCGGGAGCTTTTAAAAGCTTGCGCTTGCGCTTCGCAAGGCGTCGCATTAACCTATTAATTAGAAGATTTATCGATGTGACACCAGAGAGTGCAGAATCCATAGCCGGAATCCGGGATATTTTCTTTTAAGCCGAGAGACGTATGTCCAAGGGTAAGTTTACGCGAACTTGCCTTTTTTTGCGCCCTTAATCCGGTCCTCAAGGGGTGAAAGCCGGTCCCTGCTGGAATGGGCCGCAAGAAAGAGACGGACATATATATGAAAAATAATTCAAAATTGAAGTTGTTGGACTGCACTGAAAATCCCGTCATGGGCTGCGGTGAATGCGAGTTTTTGCCGTCTGTCAGTGAGCGCAGAAGCTCCAACTGCATTTCCAAGGATAGAGTGTCATCCGAAATGAGGGACGGCTAGTGACAAGGTCCGGTCATAAAACGCAGCAACGAAATTGGAGAATAATATGGGACGCCACAAAAAAGAGATCGACGAACTCAAAATCGTTGAGCAAGCAAAAGAAATAATCGAGGCATCGGGATGCGCGGGCGAACACATTTCAAAAGATGACTTGGCAGAAAAAGTTCAGCTTCGCAAAGCAACGCTGACAAAACTCCTGAAGCGCCACGGTATTCAAACGCGTGGTGATCGAGTCCGTGGGAACGTTCTGGAGGGCCGCGTCAGCAAACTTGACTGCGCGGAGTTAATCGGACTGCACATGCAGGGCACCACCAAAGAAACTGTTCAAGAAGACAAGACGGTGCTTGTTCCACAAAAAGCCGTGGTGGCCGCATTTGTCCTGCCCGAGTATTCAAAAAACTTTGCTCAAACGAATAGCGAGTTTCTCCGCAAAGACATCCTCGCTCCCTCCTATCTATCCCAGGATAAACTTCGTATCACCGTTTTCGAGTCAGTCATCATGGGGCTGCTCGCAAAGTTGGACGATCCCTTCAATAAAGCTATCGATTTTTCCCAACTCCTGGCAGCGGTAAAAAAGTTCGCAGAGTTCAAAAGGTATGACTATGACGTCCATATTTTTATACTCTGTTATGGGATCGACGCGCCCAGTTTGGAGGCACTCTATGCCTGCGCGCCCGGAGTTAAGTTCTACGTGTCGGATCAGCCGTTCGAAGAACTGCTGGGTTTTATCTCTTCGATCGATATCGTTTCATGCACCGGCGCCGGATTTTTCCCGTTGTTGGGAGACACAAATCAGAAACTGGGGGAAGCCCTAAAGAACACATTGCCGCAGGGTTCTTTGACAATCGAGTGGACTGAGGCTGAGCTTCATGCGGCATTGGAACGAAGGCTCCGCGTTTGTGATGCGCTGGCCGGGGCCGGACTCCTCTACGGGGCGCCTCAGAATAAAGTTGGTGAGATGGTCAACAAAGGGGAGGCAACGATCTCGCGGCGACTGCTGTCCAAATCGCTCATTTATGGGGACGGGCTAAATACATACGAGGGCAAGCGCCCGCTGACGTACGCTGCCATGGGAATTCCTATCCGCCTCCGGCCCAAATATCTCAGCGACCTACCAATTGACGCTCCCGTTGGAAAACCATTTATCAAAATCCAAAAAGTGACGTTCGAAGGGAAGGAGGTCGACTGCCTCGTCGCGTGGCAGCCGCAAATCCGTGACATGTTACTCAGAGCCCTGCGGAATCCCGATTTTAACGCGTTGCATGCCCAATGGGTCAGCGCGCAGGAGGAAGCCATCGCGGACAACCTTTTGGAAAACTATCGAGGGAGTGTCGAGATCGTCAACCCCGAGGGAGCGATGCGGCTCGACGAGTTTAATCTCTCTTCAACGGATGCTAGGCTTGGATTTCTTCAAAAACTGGCGATCGGCATGCTGATTACGGCTTACGATGCGGACTCTGTTGTTGGAAGGCTCATCAGCTTGCGGGATTGGAGGGCATGCGGTCAGCTTCAGCAAGAATGGACCGATAAAGTCGTTACGCAGATTTCCAACAATTCCGACTCCATCATTGCACTGGCCAGGTGGGCTGACAGTGAGATGGCAGCCAAGGTTCTCCAGAAATACATATTGGCTATGTGCGCGAGCAAGAGTCGCCTGATTCGATTCATCATCGAGCAGTCGGCCGTAAATTATTCCAGCGCACTCCTTCGAACCTCCC
>JBDNGG010000214.1:0-4511 GCA_041689405.1 Terrimicrobiaceae bacterium
ATAATTGCGGTCTTTTTTAAAATGTCATTCTCCGCCTTGAGCAGGGCGCTTTCGCTTATAGATCAAGTTGCTGCCGATGCAGAGTGCTTCGGCAATTTGAGTAACCGGCTTCCCTGTGCAGATAAGTTCGACGGCTTGGGCTTTGAACTCAGGACTATAACGTTGACGGGGTTTATCATTCCTATCGGCTTTTTGTAGAGGTTACCGGTCCAAGAATCTAGCTCACCTCAATCGTCCTAGAGGGCGAAGGCTGCCTCACCCGGAAACTCAAAAACTAGCACCGAAAGGAACCCCAAAAATGCCACTCGAAATCCGTAACTTTCAAACTATCCGTTTTACGGAACTTTCAAAGCGGCGCCTGCAGCTTTCAGCCGCCGGGGCGAGTGGTGAATTCCTTCTGCGGATTTGTGTTTCTTGTTTGCGCGGCGGGCGGCTGTCGGTCAAGTTTTCCCAATGACCAGCCGATTGATCCCGTTCCACGCCCTTCATGATTTTGCGGCGGTGGGGGAACTCGCAGGCAAAGTGGTCGTTCTGACCAATGGATGCTTCGACATCTTGCACGCAGGCCATGTCGACTACCTCGAACGTGCGCGAGAACTCGGGGATACTCTCGTAGTGGCAATTAACTCGGACCGCTCGGTGAGGGAGCTCAAGGGGCCATCCCGCCCGGTCAATACTGAAGAAGACCGCGCGCGTGTGCTCTCCGCGCTGCGGTGTGTAGATTTTGTGACGATCTTTGATTCCTTACGTGTGACCAAGGTGATCGAACTCCTCCACCCCGCAGTTTACGCCAAGGGGGGCGATTACACGGCGGAGACCCTCGATGCAGGTGAACGCGAAGCGATGCTCGCTTGTGGGACAGACATACAAATTTTGTCGCTGGTTCCGGGACGATCGACCACGGCAATTCTCGCTCGTGCAGCGCAAGGTGAGGGATGCTCTTAGCTCAATCGAGAAATTCTGAGATTTCGTAGAGTGTTTTATCGCGCGCGGGCTTCCGGTGTTTATTTATAAGCGACCGTAGTTTTCCGGAGGGATCTGATTGAGCTGAGTCGCCGGCGAATGCCTCATCCATCCCTTCTAATGCATCGCCGTATTCGGCCTCCAGCGCCTCGGGATCTTCGCCCGATGCCATGCGGTCCATCATTTCGGTGAAGACATCTGGCATCTTCTGGCCAGTCAATGATGCCATCTTGCGCATCATCGCAGCCATGTGGCGTGGATCTGGATTACCTTCATCCAGGGAAGAAAATTCACGTTCCATTTCGGCCATTGCCCGCTCCATCCGGGGATCTAACGGGCCATCGTCTGGATTCCCGGCAACCGGTTCTTGGCGGCCCGGCTTCGTGATCGCAAATGCGGACGCGATCCGTTCCATGACCGCTGACGGATCATCCGGACAGCGCGGAACACGACCGGAATACGCGAGGGATCGTGCGAAGAACGAATAGATCGTGTGGGTCTTAGGGCTGTAGAACTCGTAGATCGGCATGAGAAAAGAAATTGATTTTTTCCGTCTTGAAACTACGTCCTCCGGAGGGGGACCTCATTTTCCTCCATCTAAAATGCAGCCTAGATGATCATGCCGGCTGCTACTGTTTCGAAGGTTCCCGGGTGGATGAGAACAAACGATCCCGTGATCCGATTGCGTCGATAGGAATCATGAATCAGCGGAATTGCCGTCCGCATCGTGATCCGACCGATATCATTAAGATTCATCGTCTTCACACCTTCCACCTTATGCAGGGTGTTGATATCCACGATGTATCGCACGTCTTTGATGATCGCCTGCGTCTCGCGCGTGGTGTGTCTCACGATATACTTGCCTCGGTCGGCCAGCGGGGTCTGTGAAAACCAACAAATCATTGCCTCAATATCCTGCTCGACCCGAGGCGGATTGTTGGGCTTCACGATCATGTCTCCGCGTGAAATGTCGATTTCATCTGCCAAGGTCAATGTCACTGACTCCGGCGCGAACGCCTCGGCGACGGTGTCCGAGTTTTTATAAATCTCTTTCACCCGTGTGGTAAATCCGGATGGGAGCACCCTCACTTCGTCATTCGGCTTGAAGACACCACCCGCGACCCGGCCCGCGTAGCCTCGGAAATCATGCCATTCGTTGGACTGCGGTCGGATTACCCACTGAACGGGGAAACGCGCATCGACATGATTGTATTCTCCGCCGACGTAGACTGTTTCCAAGAAATACAGAAGCGACGGCCCTTGATACCATGGCATGTGCTGCGATCGATCCACCACGTTGTCACCTTCAAGGGCGCTGATTGGGATCGTCGTGATGTCAACCAGATTATCGAGGCGGGAGGCGAAGCTTTTGTAATCTTCGACGATGCGGTTATAGACATCTTCTGAGTAGTCCACGAGGTCCATCTTGTTAATCGCAACGACGACGTGCTGGATGCGGAGAAGCTCTGCAATAAACGAATGGCGCTTGGTTTGTTCAATGACGCCTTTGCGGGCGTCAACCAGAATAATCGCGAGGTTTGCCGTCGAGGCACCAGTCACCATATTTCGCGTGTACTGGATGTGTCCCGGTGTGTCGGCGATGATGAACTTTCGTTTCGGAGTGGCAAAATACCGATACGCCACATCAATAGTGATGCCCTGTTCGCGTTCCGCTTTTAGTCCATCCGTGAGCAGTGCCAGATTGACCACAGCATCGCCGCGGCGCTTGGAGCTTTCCTCTATCGCCTCCATTTGATCCTCAAAGATGCTCTTTGAATCGTAGAGCAGGCGTCCAATAAGCGTGGATTTTCCATCATCGACCGAGCCGGCCGTGGTAAAACGTAAGATGTCCATAGTCGTTTTAGTTGTGTGGCTGGTGCGAATTAAAAATACCCTTCGCGCTTCCGGTCTTCCATTGCCGTTTCGGAGCGTTTGTCATCCGTGCGGGTCCCCCGTTCCGTAACACGGGACGCGGCGACCTCGGCAATGATATCATCGAGTGTGGCAGCCACACTTTCTACGGCACCGGTGCAGGTGGCGTCTCCAATGGTGCGGAACCGCACGATCATTCGCTGCACCGACTCTGTCGGCTGAACGGTAATAAAATCAGTGACCGCCAGCAGACTGCCGCCACGTGAAAAAACATCCCGCTCGTGAGTGAAGTAAAGCGAGGGCAGGGGAATGTTTTCGCGCTGGATGTACATCCACACGTCCATTTCGGTGAAGTTCGAGAGCGGGAAAACACGGAAATGCTCGCCCTCGCTCTTGAGCCCGTTAAACAAATTCCATAGCTCCGGTCGTTGGTTTTTTGGGTCCCATTGACCGAACTCATCGCGATGCGAAAAAAAGCGTTCCTTTGCACGGGCTTTCTCTTCATCGCGCCGTCCTCCGCCCAGGCAGGCATCGAATCCGTGCTCCGCTATGGTGTCCAGCAGCGTCACGGTCTGGAGTTTGTTGCGGGACGCATTTATCCCTTTCTCCTCAACCACGCGGCCCTCATCAATGGATTGCTGCACCGATCCCACGACCAAATCCGCCCCGAGCGAGTCCACAAACTCATCCCGATACGTCATTGTCTCTGCAAAATTATGCCCGGTATCAATGTGCACCAAGGGAAATGGCATCCGTGACGGCCAAAATGCCTTGCGAGCCAGATGCGCCATAACAATAGAATCTTTGCCGCCCGAAAATAACAGCGCCGGTTTGCGAAACTGCGCCGCAGTTTCACGTAAAATAAAGATGGCCTCGGCCTCTAGTTGATCGAGATGGGTAAGCTGATAATCCGGCATAAACTAAATCTTTTACTTCGTCTCAGCGATGGGATTCGGCGAGTCATGATCGATCTGAGGGTTCAGATATGCGATCAAACGAGTCGTGCATTGATCCACAGACTGCGATCCGGTGTCGAGCACAAGTTCTGCGGAATCTGGTTCCTCGAATCCGCTGTCCTTACCCGTGAAGTTACTGACTTGGCCCGCTGCGGCTTTTTTGTAGAGCCCTTTGGGATCGCGAGCGGCGCATTGCTCGAACGAGGCCCGGATATAAACTTCGTGGTAGCCAGCGCCGATGATATTCCGGGCGATATGGCGGAATGCGTTCTTCGGGGTGATCAGCGACACGAATGTGATGACTCCTTGGGAGGCAAAAAGTTTGGCCACCTCAGCGGTTCGGCGGATGTTTTCCTTGCGGTCGGAATCCGAAAATCCCAAGTCGCTGTTCAGCCCGGTCCGGAGGTTGTCTCCATCAAGAATCACGGTCATACGGCCCGCGAGATGCAATTGCCGCTCTGCCGCGTTGGCAATGGTTGACTTTCCAGATCCGGAAAGTCCGGTCATCCACACGACCACGCCGCGCTGGGCAAGATGGGATTCTTTTTCTCTCTGGCTGAGAAAGCGGTGAAACTCAGTGTGAATGTGGTCCGTCATGTGAGCCAGAGAGCATCTCCCGATTTGGGGAGCGCAATCAAGCCGCAATCTGTCGCTAAATTCGGGAACCTTGCGCTTGCGTTGGAAAACGCATTCGCAGATACTCCATCACTCAGAGCACCG
>JBDNGG010000215.1:0-3455 GCA_041689405.1 Terrimicrobiaceae bacterium
CTCCGGAAGAGGCAAGCGCTTCGCGAACAGGCTGGATTACCCACTCGAAACAGCGAGGAACCTCTTCTAGCTGCTCAATGGCTTGATGCTGAAACGGTCAACGCGGCACGCTCCATCGGCTGCCAGTGCGGCAGACCTCTGTTTCGTAGCGGGCTTTTACAGACGAATCTTTACACTACCGGAAGAGAGTAGGAATCTCGCTGGCCGTGAGGCATGGAAGAGCTGTCGCGAACTCATCGTTGATGGATGGACAGATGCCTCCTGCCGCACCTGCAATACACGCTTGCCAATTTCGTGAAGTCCTGATAGAAACTTCCAAATATCAACCTCCAAACTCTGTTGAAACAACTTCGGCTTGAGCGACTTTAAAAATTCCCAGATCTACTGACGGTAAAAATGATGATACCCCGGCTCGATCCCGCTCATTGAGAGCCATGCGAAACCGCACCCGCCGACCCTCCCATGTTATCTCTCCAAGACGCCGACCCTTCCGTCGAAATAGAATTACACCACCCTGTCGCAATAAATCAACATGTGATTCCTATAATACGTTCGGCAGAAATTTATGACCCTAATTGAAATCAAACAGCTTGCTGGTTCAACTATTCAGGTGACACTTGACGAACAAGCGTGTCTTGCGGAATTGGATTTTGATGCTAGCGGCAATCCATTTTTGCATTGGCCTGCGGGCTGCGTTCCAAATTGACTTTAGACAGGAAAATTCCGCTTTCTCTCGACGACATCGCAAAAATGAAGCAGAACGGAAACCAAAACATCTTATCACAAATACGCATTCGATCAAATCAATGAGGAAAGAAACAATATCTAATTATTTGAAATGGTTCTGGTATATAGTTGCATTCGCTCTTATGTGCGTAGTCGTGACTTTAGTGGGTGCTCTCGTTAAGAGTGCAGCAGGAAGCAATATTAAAAACCCCCAGACTCAATCCCGTCCAGTTTCAACGGAGTCTACACCGGAAAACCGTATCCAGATGGTTTCAAGTTCTGAATCATGGAGTCTGTTTGATTTTCAAGGATTATCCTTACTATCTCCGTATGACTATCAGGAAGGACCAAGCATCTTGGAAAGACTTCCAGATGCTGTTCAAGCCACAATCGTAAACTATAGAGTATTCCAGAATAGCCCTGAATCGAATCTTCGAGTTTTCATTACTTCTGCAGAATACAAGCCTAATATCGTACCTAACTTGGAGGGGGCCGTGACTGGTTACATAAACGGAATCGCAGGCTCCGTTGGCGACATTCAGCCTGAATTCGATTCTAGACCTATAGATATATCAGGGCACGAGGCCCGTCGAGTTTCCTACACAAGTGTGGCAGGCGGCAAGCCAATCTATATGAATGCGTTAATGGTCAGGAATGGTCAACGTATATGGAGTATACAGATTGAATATCGCTCTGAGCAAATGAAAGCAATTGCAGGTCAGATTCTCGACTCCGCTACTTTTAAATCTCCCTCGCCTAAGTCATCTCAGGGTCTATCAGAATTTAGTTGGCAGGGTTTGCGCTGGGGTATGACACCAGAGCAGGTCGCGAAGATTGTGCCGTTCAAGCCGATCGAACTTCCAGTCGAATGGTATCTGTCAGAAAAACAAAGATTCACGAAAGGCTATATAGACAGGTTAATTGACGTTAATGGGACTCAATGTAGGGCTTTCCTTCTTTTCCGTGGAGATGACTCTCTTCGAGGGATAGTTTTGTTAGCCCTAAAAGATAAAAATGTCAGTATTGGAGATGTTTTAAGTGAAAAGTATGAAGCTTATTGGGATCCGGAGGAAGGTGAATTTCGATTGCCTGATACAGGGATTAAGGTTAAAGGTTATTACTATGACTTTATGAATATAGGGACTAAATCTAAAACAACTGGAATTGAGTATCGTTCGCTCGAAGCAGATCCGAACCCACTCTGAAACGAAGATGTTCTTCAGATACTTTAAACATTAATCTGCGTCATGGAATGGACAGCAATGACATCAGTGCTCCTCAGTTTAGCTTCGAATTTAAATAAATTTAAAGGAGATCAGCGGGAGCAAAAGCAGGAGATTCAGCTGGCAATCTCGAATGCTTTTCACAATACAGAAAAATACTACACATTTCTCGAGAACGGAAGCGCAAGGGATCGTGAAAGAGAGTATGACCTTGCTCGCGACTGGGAGTGTGCCAGCATTTTCGTAGGGGCAGTAGACCCGAAGCTTGCTAATAGACTTGGCATTAAAGGAGCCTTTTGGCGCGAAGGCGCGACTTGGTCGCAAGAGACGATCGAAGAAGCAGGAATTCAACTTGCGCGTGTTCGAGCGGAAGGCATGTCTCTTTTTGGAAAAAAGTAACGGGATATAGCCGGACAATGCGATTCACCGAATGGCTACCAGTGGCACGCCCGATGCTTGGTCGCTATCGCTCCCTGCCATCGGTCGCGCCACGGCTACCCATCGGTGATCGCGGACGTTGGGCACCACGGGAGCATTTTGCGGGCATTCACGTTTAATAGAAATATGAAACATCTTAGCTTGATCCTAATTGCTATATTATATGGACTGGTTTTCCCCACATCTCATGCTGAGTCAGCCGATGCCTTCAGCCTTTCTATCTCTCAGCGCACTGCACTAATCACTGATGCCAACAAGACATTGACCGATTATGTGCGTGAACCACGGGCTCACGGCGGAAGTAATATTCCAATGCAGTTCTGGACTGCCGCAATCCTTCAACTCAACCCTCTGCGGGTGATATATGACCGAGCGAACCTCAAAATCGTAATTGTAGATGACGATCTCTCTGAAGCAGGCTTCTATCTTTCCGTTCCAATCTCATCATACGGACTCACCACGTTGGATTTCCCTGAGCTCGTGTTGTTGACGACACAAGCAGGCAAGTCACTTGGGGGTCTCTATCGATATCGAATCAACAAGCCTAAAGCCACCAAATGAAGCCCAACAAGCGCATCGACCTAACCCCTACCCGCTGTCACGCCAGATGCGGTCTCGAAGACTCGCTGGCATCTGTCGCGCCAGCGGTCCGGTGTCGGTGATCGCGGACGTTCTCCGAAGAAATAAATCCCAATGCGCACCGTTTTCAGCCATATCGTCCAAAAGCGTCTTTCTCAAGAAAATGAGAATGTTGCAACCGAAGCCCTCGCATTCATCCTGCAATCGAGTGACGCGGCAAAGACCGGTTTACTGAAGCTCCTACGGGGAATCATTCCGGATTTGCCAAGTCTATGGTTTCGCACTCAACAGATGGAAGGTGACACGCGACCCGATATGTGGGGATCGGACGAGACAGCATTGGCACACGTATTTATCGAGAATAAGTTTTGGGCGGGGCTCACCGACAATCAACCCGTGTCCTACTTGAGGAGGTTATCCGAACGGCCTCATTCCAGTTTGCTACTCGTTGTAGTCCCCTCGGCCCGCGAGAAACCAGTTTGGAGCGAA
>JBDNGG010000216.1:0-5050 GCA_041689405.1 Terrimicrobiaceae bacterium
GAATTTGGACCCCAGTTGCAGCGCCAACGTTTGGAAAGTGGCAATCTGAAGCATCTCGTCGATTTTCGGAAACTCTTCCACGACCAGCGCCAGCGCTGCGTCGTTGTTGCCCGCCTCGATCAAGGCATACAACTGCAAAACAGTCGCCCGCCCGCGATCCGCCGGCTGGAGATACGGCTTGATTAAAGCAAAATGGGCAGCGGATTCTTCAAACTTCCCCTCAACCAAAAATGTAGTGCCAATGAGCAATCGCGCCTCAGCCGCTTTCGACGCCCGGGGAAATTCGCGGGTGAATGTCTCCAGTGCAACCCGCGCATTCGAAAAATCCTCCGACTGCATCAGACACACTCCCTTCCAGAACAACAATTCCTCCCGTTGATCGGGGGTCAACGGCGGCGGTGATCCCAGCGTCTCGTCAATCGCCACGCCGGCTTCATCGAATTTCTGAAGATTCAGCAAGGAAATGATGAGCGGATATCTCATCTCCGCGATGGCTGCCGCCGCTTGAGCGGACGCTCCAAAGGACTGCTTGAAATTGGTAAAACCCGCCAAGGCGCCGGCGTAATCTCCCTCGTTGAATCGGCGGCGGGCGTCCAAATACATCTCGTCGGCCGTAAACTGAGCAGCTGGGGCTGGTTCCTGCGCCGACGCCGGGTAGGTGCCCGCCACACAGGCGAGCAACAACGTCAAAATGAGGCAGACCGGGACTCGAAACAGCATAGAAATACTTCCAGCGGGACGGGCAAGCAGATTCCGAACAAATTCTGTTGTGATAATACTGTCACACTGAAAATGGTTGCCAAGCCTTTTTGAAAAGGTCCGCTCGACCTATAAATCAAGAAGGAAAACTAATCGAAGCGCAGCGCCTTGACCGGATCCATCCGTGCCGCAAACCAAGCAGGGATGAGCGCCGCAACCGAACAAATGGCAAATGCGCTCAGACAGATGATCGCCACATCGGACGGTACCACTTCTGCAGGAATCTCACTGAACTGATAAACCGACGCCGGAAAGATGTCTATTCCGAGCACCGTGGCGAGAAAGCGGCTTACTTCGTTGCGATACTGGATCAACGTCATCCCCAGTCCCAGTCCGACCAGCGTGCCGAAGAACCCGACGACCATGCCCTGTGCAAGAAAAACTCCTATGATTTGCCCCGTTCGTGCACCCAGTGCCTTCAAGATCCCAATCTCGCGGGTTTTTTGCACCGTCACCGTGATCAGCGTGTTCATGATGCCAAAAGCCGCCACCAGGATGATAAACATCAGTAGGAAAAACATGACATTTCGCTCCATCTTAATGGCATCAAAAAGCTGCTTATTGGTATCCACCCACGTCAGGGCGAGATACTCGGGTCCAATTGCCTCCATGATGTTGCGCTTGATGATATTCGACTGGAAAGGATCCGTTGTGCGCACGGCCAACCCGTGAATGTCCCCTTCCAAGCCATACAACTCTTGGCCAATGTAGAGAGGGACTAGAATAAACTCGCTGTCGTAAAGATACCGCCCGCTTTCAAAAATCCCCGTCACGATGAGTTGCGTCGGCAGGATCATTTGGCGGATTTCATCCATCTCGGCGGAATCGGCCGCTTCGCCAGAGTTTTGGATTCGCTCCAGTTCGGCCATTACCGCATCAATCGATTCGGGCGAATACAGCGTGAGTTCGTCGCCGACGCCCAGCCCAAGGCTCCGCGCTAGCTCTGATCCGACCACGCATTTTTCGCCTTCCAGGTCCAGCGTGCCAGCAATGATGAATTGGTTAATATCGCTGATCTTGTTCTCCAACTCCGGATCAATGCCCCGAATCTTGGGCGCCAGCCGACGGTTCATGAATTCCGCCAAAATCGGACCCTGCATGAACGGTGCCACCGCAACCACATCATCGACCCCCTCGATTTTTTTGGTCAAATCCTCCCACCCTTGCAACACGCCTCCGGACGTCACTATGACATGCGCGTCAAAACCGATCACTTTGCGCTGCAACTCCCGTTCAAATCCCGTCATCACTGAGATCACCAGAATCAACACCGTGATTCCGAGCGTGACGCCAAGGATTGAAATCAGCGTGATGATCGAGACAAACGTGCGCTTAGGTTTAAGATAGCGCAGCGCAAGGAACAAACTGAGAGGTGGATTTACCATCAGAACTAGCAAGGCAACGCCGTCGCGCACGCTGCATCAAGCCAAATCATGCGCGGTCGTCCGACTTGCCAAATAGTTCCTTATACTGCTCAAAACAATATCGGTCCGTCATTCCCGACAAATAATCGCAGACCGTGCGGTGCAATCCCTCCGATTTGATTCTGCGGGCGGCCTTGCGGCCCAGCAGGGATGGTGATTCGACGATCCGGTTAAAGAATGATTCCAGGAGTCCACAACCACGGCGGTTGGCTTCCGCGACTTTTGGATTGAAATACAAGTTCTTGAAAAGAAACTTCCGCAGCGCAGCATTTTGCCGCCGCAGCTCCGCACTGAATCCGATGAGATTATTGGGCTGCTCACGAACGGCATCGACGCTGGCTACTCCGGCCTTCTGGATGGCGCGAGCGCTGTTGACTACGACATCCTCGACCTCTCGGTTAACAATGCATCGTATGATATAACCACGCTGCTCGTGGGGCTTGAAATGTCGAAATTGTGGTTCCGCCAGCGAACGCGCCTCCGCCCACATGGGCAACGCCTCCAAGTCGCTTACGTCGAGCAACCCCGCATCCAAACCATCATCGAGATCATGACTGGAATACGTGATCTCATCCGCAAAATCCGCGACCTGCGCCTCCAGCGATGGAGAGCTGTAAACCATACCGTCCGGTCGGGTGTAAGAGCTATCATGTTTCTTCAGGCCTTCGATCACCTCGAAGGACAGATTCAATCCTGCAAACCGGGGGTATTTTTCCTCCAGCATCGAGACCACCCGCAAGCTTTGAACGTTGTGATCAAACCCCCCGTGATCTTTCATCAGCCGATCCAACGTCTCCTCCCCGGAGTGGCCGAACGGGGAATGCCCAAGGTCGTGCGCGAGGGCGATCGCCTCGGCAAGGTCCTCATTCAGCGACAACGCACGAGCCATTGTGCGGGCGATGGATGCGACCTCAATGGTGTGGGTCAGACGGGTCCGATAATGATCTCCGGAGCCGTTGAGAAACACCTGTGTCTTACCATCCAAACGGCGAAACGCAGCGGAGTGTATAATCCTCGCCCGATCGCGTTGAAACGTCGTTCGATACGGGTGCTCGGTTTCCTTTGCCGGGCGCCCCAGCGATTCTCCCGCTTTCACTGCATACTCGCCGAGAGCCAGTGCCTCGTCGTTCTCCATTTGGTCGCGCGTTTTAAACATGGTTCAAGAAGGGTTTTTAAATATTCGTTTTTTCTCCGCGACTTTGGCTGCACGCGCTGACCGAAGCACCTGCAGCATATCGTAAATAGATAACAGAGCCGCTGTGATCACCAACCAGCCACACACCATCCAATAGATCGCAAAAAACAGGGGATGATCAACAAAGGATTCCCAAATTAAAAATGTCCCGATGAAAACCATGGTCAGCGCCCCCACAAGAATTCCGAACATCAACTTCCGCCGCATCCGGTAGTCAGACGCCACTGCCCGCGCCATCATCAGGATCTTCGTCACTTCAGTGGCCTTTCCGATGGGTAGCGAAATCGACGACACCAACCATCAAACGCGAAGATCACAAGTGTCGATCCCGAACATCCGGACGAGTTGGTTTTTACCTTTGAGGTGGTGCTCGCCCAAATCAAATGCATCGGATTCGTTCGCCCCCAATCGCTCCTGAAAGTCCGCAGACCATACGAGTCGCTGTCCCAGCGGTTTCATGATCGACTCCATCCGGAACACCGTATTGACAGCATCGCCGATGATCGTCGCATCGCGCTGCGCGACGAGACCGATATTGCCGGCGGTAACCGACCCATGATGCATAGCGATTGCAACTCTCAATGGTGGCTTTTCTGCGACAGGCCATGTTTGTCCGGCAGCCTGCACCATCAGCGTACGCGCGGTCGAGAGCGCTGCAGCGGCTTCACACGGTCCATCACTCACCCGCGCCCAATATGCCAGCACCGCATCGCCGATGAATTTATCAATCGTCCCGCCGCTTTGCTGAATCAGGTTGCCGGCATGGCGAAACCATTCGCCCAGCGTGCGCGCCACCTGGTCCTCAGGAAGTCGCTCCGACATCGTGGAGAACCCTCGAAGATCGCAAACCATGATCGCCACCTCAAGGGACTCCTCCATCCCGGTATCAGTGCCCGCAGCAAGGGTGACGTCGACGCCCATACCATCCGACAGTGACTCCGTCTGCTCAAACCGAAGTTCACAACCGCAGATTTTGATATTCGAGCCATGCCGCAGGGTCAGCGGGGTAATCACGCGACGCCCATCAACAAAAGTTCCGTTCCGGCTGCCAAGATCCATGATCTGGTATTCATAGGCATTATGGCATCGAACGATCGCATGTTGGCGCGAAACGTGGGGATCGAACGACAAGCTGACCGAATTATCCCGGCTCCGGCCAATGGTGGCCGTATTACCAATCTCCACTTCAAACGCTTCACCTTCGGGAGGAAAAACTTTAATTTTTGCCTGCATTCAAAAAAGACCTGTCACCGCCGATTCGCCAACCTATCTTCCATCTCCCGATTTGACAAGGATAGCGCTCTGGCACTATTCGGCGACGATGATCCATGGAACAATTACCTCTCTCTTTGAACCGGAGAAATAAGCCTTAGAGCATTTTCGTGCGTGCCAAATGGCTACAGAATTTCAGAATAATTTGACCAAGTGACGATTGAAGACAAATGCCAGCGTCGATACAGTTAATCAGCGATCAACCTACCAAATCGATTTCCCAAAGCCGCCTTTAAGGCCGGTAAACGGTCACGCCGCCCGATAATCCAGCCACCTGAATTGCCGCAACATTTGCACGCAATGCCGGAGGCGTCTCGCCGTTGACGTTGGGAAACAGGTCTATCTCGATGACCCGCGTCAGCGTATTCGTCAACACCCGCGCCTCGCCCCGGCTGTTGAA
>JBDNGG010000217.1:0-1531 GCA_041689405.1 Terrimicrobiaceae bacterium
AAGATTTTTTCTGAATCTTCATGCTCTTCATGTCCTTCATGGTTTTAATTCTTTTCTCCTCGGTCCAGGGTGTCCGCGTCCGCGCGGATAGCCGAAGAATACTCGCCCCGTCACGGCCAGTAGGCGGCAACTACCGAATATCGTGGCAGGGCATATTCTCTGCCAATGCAAACCGGCGACGACTTCGGCGTAGATGAGATGCGGTTAAATCATTATAAAATGCAGGATAAGGGTTGATCTCGGCGGTGCCCGGTTTGATTGCCCGTTAACTGGACACAAGGGCTTCGGGTCGATGTGCAGGATGACCGTCTCAGGGAGCGTAGTGGCGCGAACGATCGAAAAGTTACGAACCTGGCGCATCGAGTTGCTTGCTAAACGGCTTTCAGGCGGCAGAGCGTGGGTCCTTGCTGAAACGCTGCCAGCAGATTGCGAAATCGGCCACCCGCATGAGGCCCCCCCGTATGCTTTGAGCTCCGGGTTCCCCGTCGCACTTGCGTCCGAGGAAGCCGCTCAGCGTGGCGACCTTGCGCACCATGGGCATCCTGGCCTTGTTCAAGCACCCAACATCGGCAGGACACCGAGGCCACTTATTCAGACAGTATTGGGCGGGGCGCCCACGCTCCCTTGAAGATGCGTCTTTGCACTCTTCGGAGATGCGCCCGGGCAGGATTGAGTCCGTAAATTCCCGTCACCAACTTTGACTGGTAAGCTAAAATGACCTCTCGGATTGGGGTAATTTTTCTCGACACGAACTTGCAGAAAAAAGCACTCTCCAATTTATGAAACCCTTTCGGCCATTGAGTGATGTAAGGCATGTCGCCAACCGGGGTTTCGCTTTGCTGATCGTATTGGCCGTCCTCGTGCTCACCTTAATGCTCAGCCTGGCTTTCTTCTCCAGGAATATGACCAATGCGATGATCACTTCGTCAAGTTCGGCCAAGCAACAGGCCGGGGTGCTCACCGATTCGACGGTAAACCTGATCGTTTCGGATCTCTTACAGGAAATTGGCGCCGGTTCAGAAACCAATGCCGTCTCGCTTCCGCCCGGTGGCCGAAAATTATTTTCTCCTCGAGCGGTCAATACTGGCGATAGCTGGCTGGGCAGCTCAAGGGCTATTTCGACAGCCCCATCCATGCTCCCCGATCGGGTCGTGGCGAACGCCGCCAATGCTCCCGCTTCCTTACTCAAACAAAGTCTGCACGGACTGCCCTTTTTTACAGAAAGACCGGGCGTGACCAACAACCCGGCCCTGCCGCCCATTCCCAATCGCGCTTCGATGGCCAATTCGACCAACAGCGGAGGGCAGAATTCCGGTGTCTCCACGCTACAATGGCAGTCTCCCGCGCTGGCCGCGACCAGTGAAGAAATCACCGATCCCGATTGGATTTACATCCACCGCCAAGGCGAAACCCCCAATACCTTTGCCACATCCTAGGCTGACAGGGAAATTGGGAAAATATTACTTGACCTCAATGCAAAAATCGGCGATTGTGCGAGGAACAGTTATAACGTTCGCACATCGCACAACGC
>JBDNGG010000218.1:0-6258 GCA_041689405.1 Terrimicrobiaceae bacterium
AAGAGGGCTTCGAGAGTCCGGTCCACGGAGGGACGCGATCCGCGATGGATGGCGACGAGGAGTTGGCCTTGTGGGAGATCCGGGCGGATGTCGGCTTCGGTCGTGAAGAGGGTCTGCAAGAGACAACGAGCAGCGGCGGTGGTGGAGAGAACAGGTTCGCCGACGGAGGCCGCATCGTAGCGGCAGAAGCTCACGCGCAGGGCGAGGCCGGGATGAAAGACGGAGGCGGGGGACGGAAGTAGTCACGCGCCGAGCCAGCAGATGTTGGTGAATGATAGGCGTCAAAGCGGATGAAGCTGGTCATGGGGCCTTCGCCCAGAAAGGTGTATTTACCCGGCTGAACTTTGTTTTTTGATGCTCAGAGCCGTAACGCAGCCACGGCCGCGCTTACTCCACAGACCCTGATTTTTGGTGCGATTGGGTATTCTCCGCTGCGGGGAACAACGACAAGGAGTTCGTCGAGGGAGAGATCGTTCAAGGCGATATGCATGGATTTCGTCGCCTTTGGCGCATCCGTCACTTTGCATTCAAAACCGATCCGACGGCCTTGGTGAAGCAGTAAAAGATCAACCTCAGCTCCCGTGTGTGTGGCCCAAAAATAGGCTTGGCTTCGAGGGGCCGTTCGGCAGATTTCCTCAATGACAAATCCCTCCCAAGACGCCCCCAGCTTCGGATGCGAAAAGAGCGAGTCGAGGCTTGGGATTCCGAGCAGGGCATGCAGAATGCCGCTATCTCTCAAATAGACTCTTGGCGATTTCACCTGGCGCTTCATCAGGTTTTCGTGCCATGGCTGGAGCTGTCGCAACATGAACGCTCCGCTGAGAACGTCCAGATGCCGTTTCACCGTGCGAGCGGACTCCCCAAGCCCCCCGGCGACAGCGGAGGAATTCCAGATTTGTCCATGATAGTGGGCGCACACCGTCCAGAGCCTCCGCAGGGCTGCCGGGGAAATCTCGATGCCCATTTTCCGAAGATCCCTCTCAAGAAATGTCGAAATGAAATCCTGCTGCCAAATGCGCGCGTCTTCATCCTTCGATGCTAAAAATGACCGGGGAAATCCGCCCCGCCACCACAGCCTGTCCTGATCCCCCTCGGCTTCCCGCAGGCCAAAGCCGCCCATCTCCAAGAACTCAACCCGGCCGGCGAGTGATTCCGAGGCCTTGTCCATCAACTCCGGGGAAGCACTGCCAAGAAGCAAAAATCTCAAGGGTAGGGGACGACGGTCGGCCAATACCCGGAGCACATTCAGCACGGCCGGCATCGTTTGCACCTCATCCAACACGACAAGTCCACTCAACCTTTCAAGATAGAGCATCGGTTCGGCAAGACGGGCGGCATCCGCCGGATTTTCCAAATCAAGAAACACCACATCCCGGCGGCCTTTGCAAAACTCTCTCGCCAGCGTGGTCTTCCCGCACTGGCGAGGACCTAGAATTGTAACAATGGGGCTCCTCTCCAAGCCATCTCCCAGCAATTGGATCAACTCAGGCCTTGGTATAGAATTCATCATTGAAATATGGACATTGAATGACGGATTTGCAATACAAAACTCAAGAGTATCCGCGTCCATCTCAGTTTTTCCAACCGAGGAAAAGGGTCAGTTCTTTCTTGTTGCCATTTTGATCCGCTTGGTGAGTTTTTGAATGGCACCCACCCCCGGCGGCCTCTGCGCAATATCGGCTCCGTCTGGAAGCCAGATAGCTGGCCATTGTGGTAAAGAAGCCTTGTCGGGTCTCCGCATCACTCCACAAGCGTCACTGTCGTCCACTCGTGCGGCCGGTGGAAGGCGATGACCGGGTGGTTGGCGCTGGTTGAGAGCACTGGCTCGCCCGTCGCGGCCGCGTCGTAGCGGCAGAAGCTCACGCGCAGGGCGAGGCCGGAATAGAAACTGGCGATGCGAAAGACGAAGGCTTTTTCGGAGCTACCGGAATTCAAGATGGTTTTTCGTGCCAGCCGGATTCGGGGTTCCAGGTTTGGCCCGCAGCTTCGCCGGAGAGAAGTGGTCCAAGGAACCGGGAAAGTCTGGTGATAATCTCGGGCAAGTCTGGGACATGAAGTTTTCCTTTGCGCCGAAAGGCTTGCCATTGCAACGCCTTACCGGAGTCGTTCGCAAAGGCTTATGTTAGTGCGATCGGGGTATTAGCTGGGATGGCGGTTGCCCGCCGCTGAAAGGTGGCGTGGAGCGATTTGATCAGCAGGGTGCCATCGAAGGTCTGGTTCCGGCTCAGCCAATGCAGGTCGAAAAAGTCCTTCATTCGGCTATTGTCCAACCCGAGGGCAACTGCGGCTTCCAGCTTCTCGGCGACGACGGTTTCAGGTGGATAGATCAGAAGTCGGGCGCCGGGGAAATCAAGCAATTCCGGCCACTCTGCTTCTACCGCTTCGGGGGTGATGGCGTCTCCAAATCCCACATCGATCTGGAGAGAAAGGCGGGCTCCTGCAAGGCAAGCCGTCAGGACAGACCGAACCCCTCCGTAGGCCAAATCATCCCGGATAGGCCCCGTCTTCACGTTCCCCCACTCAAGACCATCAGGCGGTTCTACCTGTGTCTTGATCAGCTCTGTGAAGATCGCCTTGATCGCTTCTTCGGACGAATCTCCAAATCCGAGTAAATCCAAATCACGGGTGGGCCGATGTTGCTCTGCCTCCCAGATATGGAACAACTGAGCCCCTTTCAGCACGAAGCGTTCCCGGTAAGTGCTTTTTGCGAGACGATAGAGAAATCGGCCGGTCGCATACCGATTCATGAGCGAATTCAAAGGCTCGCCGCTCTTGCGGGAAAGATTCAGAAGCCGGGCACGGATGGAAGCAGCAGGATTTTTCATATCATGGCCTCCAGATAAGGGCGCATCACCTTTCCGGCCCGCAACAGACGACCCATCCTTCCGATTTCTCCTATCGTGGACTTTCTCTCCCGGAGCGTTTCCCGGAGTGCTTCGACGCAGACGTCGATTCCAAGTTTGTTGCGATGCTTGAAGCAATCGGCGACCGTGCGGGCCGGAGTCGTGATGCGAACCATTTCACCGCTTAGCCGGTGCTCCTCGACCCCTTCTGTGAAGAGTGCGTTCACGGAAGTCCTGATGATGCGGATCGGAGGCCACTCGATCCTGGGGGCGTGAGCCTTCATTGGCAGTTGAATCCACACTTCATGCGCTTGCTGAGTTCCGATGCCATGGAAGTGTAACGCACTGATCAGAACAACTACGGCCTTGGGGGCGCCCTTCATGGCATTAACGAGATCATGATTCTCGGTGATCGGCGAGTTCGGTAGCCGATAGACTCCCCGTCGAACCTTCTCGAGTGCTCCGCGACGTAGCAGGCGGGTGACCGCCTGATTCGACACTCCGATTTCAACTATCTCCGACGTGGTGATCGATTCACGACCTTTTGCCAGTGCTTGGATTTTTTGGTGTGGGGAGTCGATCATCTGGTGAAATTGTCCGTTAAGCTAGGTATTTATGGTTTTCCACCTAGCTTTTACAACATAATAATGAAGAGGTATCAAGTTCCGTGCCGTGTTAAAGAGTGCCATTGGGGGACCGGATGACCAAGTGGTCCAGATAGCACCGGCCGATCTGCCCTTTACTCTCCTTCAGCCCCCCGGAACCTTCAACGCCACGGTCGTCCACTCGTGGGGCCGGTGGAAGGCGATGACCGGGTGGTCGGCGGTGGTGGAGAGAACAGGTTCGCCGACGTCGGCCGCGTCGTAGCGGCAGAAGCTCACGCGCAGGGCGAGGCCGGGGTCGAAACTTTGAATGCGGAAGACGGAGGCAGGAATGGACATCGTCACGCGCCATCCGGTTGGCGTTCGCGTGGCCGTGCTGCGGAAGCCTACGGGATGCACGAGCATTGCTTCGAAAGGGACCGGCACGGCGTTTTCCGAGGCTTTGCCGCCGACACCGGGGAGGTGCAGATGCATTCGCTTATTGTTCGGCGTGACATGGAGTTCGACATAGTCCCTGTTGCCTTCGATCTGGATGAATGCCTCCAAGACATCGCCAAGTTCCCACATTTTCTGGTTGTCCGCTGTCGCCCGCGTGGTGACTTCGTCGTCGGTGATCTCGGCTTCGACGAGCAACGCTTTTGGAGTCCAAGCCAACCGCACACGGGTCGGACGCAGCGCGGCATCGGGCTCGCGTTGCCAGGGTTGCCGGAGTTGGAACTCGGCTCCATGGCTGGCGGTGGCATCGGTGGATTGCGGGATCGAGGTTTTCATGGATCGAGTCGAGGACGTTGCACAACCTGCGAACGCGGACAGCGCGAGGGCGGCACCGAGTAAACGAGGGGTGTTCAAAATTCGAGGGTTAGTTCAGCCACACGGACGACAAGGTTAGTGCCGTAATCGTAGCCATTGCAATCGAGGGTGATGAGTTGTCCGGCGGCGTCTTGCAAAAACGGAACCGCCTTCTGGTCATCCAGCCAGCGGGCGGAAGCGATGCGACTGCCCAGGCCCGTGATGGATTTGGGGCCGTTACCACTGCCCTCGGCGACGACGTGCGCACTGCCTGCCTGCGTGAGAGCGTGGGCAAAATAGAAAAGCTGGTTTCCGTCGCGCAGGAGAAAATCTCTCCCCGCGCACGTTGCCTCCGCGACCGGTTTGGCTGTGTAGATGGCGTCATTGGCATAGCTTGTCCAGCGGCCAAGCACTCTCAGCGCCGCCGTCTCATACTCGCCAATCGAGCCGTCGGCCTGCGGGCCCACGTTGAGCAAATAGTTTGCCCCGACTTTGCGGCAAGCGCAGAGATGCTCGATGAGTTGCGCGGGGCTTTTGAAAGTGAAGTCGTTGGCCCCCACTCCCCAATGCACGTTCATCGTTTCGCACATTTCGCCGGCGAGGTATTTTGGCCAACCAGATCGGTCGGGTGTGGTGGGGAGCCCCTGTTCGAAGGTCGTGCTGTCGAGCTCAGGATGGCCGGTCGCACCGCGAGCCCCGAGCCCGGTGTTGTTGACGATGATGGCTTCTGGCTGATACTTCCGAATGGTCGCGTAAAGACGATCCTCTTTCCAATCGGCAGCGGGTCGCGACCAATTGCCATCAAACCACAAGCCGCCGATCTCGCCGTAGTTGGCACAGAGGATCTCAACGGAGGCATTGAGGTAATTGAGGTATTCGTCGAACTTGGCATCCGAGCAGTGTTGGGAATCCCATCGCCAATCGAGTGTCGTGTGGTAGAAAAACGGGACGATCCCTTCCGCCCGGCAGCCTTCCACAAACTCGGCGACCAGATCGCGACCCGCAGGCGAATGGGGCGCGTCAAACGCATCCAGCCCCCTCGTATTGTAAAGCGAAAATCCCTCGTGATGCCGGGTCGTCAGGCAGGCGTAGCGCATGCCCGATTCCCGCGCGAGCCGCGCAATCGCCCGGCCATTGAAACCCGACGCTGTGAATTGATCTTTGAGCTTGGCATACTCCTCGGGCGGCGTTTTTTGAAAATCCTGAATCCACTCGCCCTGCCCGATGAGCGAATAAAGGCCGTAGTGGAGGAAAAGCCCGAAACCGAGATTTTCAAATCCGGC
Source organism: Terrimicrobiaceae bacterium (assembly GCA_041689405.1). Classification (GTDB taxonomy): domain Bacteria; phylum Verrucomicrobiota; class Verrucomicrobiia; order Chthoniobacterales; family JAATET01; genus JBDNGG01. Next base: position 5,518 of record JBDNGG010000218.1, read on the forward strand.
GATACGGGGAAGCGGAGCAGGTTGCGTTTTATCCATAAATCGAGGTCTTTCACCAATCGGTTTTCACGTGAGGGAAGCCAGCAATTTTGCCACCTATCGTTATCGAAACACGGTCTTCCTTGCGGGCGGTCGCAGTCAAGTCAAAATACGGTCTGTGGGATCCGCATGAAAAGTTCCCGGCAGCGACCAAGCTTCCTCCACAATTGCAAGAGCAATCGGGATGACGACCCAACCGTTTCGTTCAATCGCATCTTGCAGCCACACCCGCCAGTGCTTGGGCAGTTCGATACTGCCTTTTTCCTCCAGGCAGGCGAGCTCCGCACCGGAAATCGGCGAAACGAAAACCGCTTCCGCCTCCTCCAATATTTCGTGCGTGTGTGCCGTCACACTCGGATCATCCAGGCTCAGAAAAAGGATCGCGCAGGTATCCAACAAGACATTCATTCCATCATGTCCCAATCTCCTGTAGGTAGCGCGGGCTCAGTCAGGTCTCCAAGGATTTTTGCTCCCGTCCCTTCGGCCCAACCGATCACCGTGCGATGCTTAAAATCGGGGGTCTCCGCGCCTCGCAAAGATACCGTTTTTGCCACCGGAAGATTGCGTTTGCATATCACGACGATTTCCCCTTTTTCGACCAAGTCAACGATGCTGGAGAAGTGCGTTTTCGCATCGCTGACATTCATGGATCTCACATTCGTCTAGTGGATCTACAAGTTGGTCGTGTCAATTTTCTTTGATGGT
>JBDNGG010000219.1:0-3507 GCA_041689405.1 Terrimicrobiaceae bacterium
GACTGGCGGATCAACCACCATGCGAAGTTGGTAAATATAGACCATGATCGTCCACATCTTGGGATCCGGCGCGAGGATGAGCGCGTAAAAAAAGGCCCCGTAGGCGGTTCCAAAAGCCCCGAGGGCGATGACAGCCAGGATCGGCTTGGAAAGAGTCATTGAGATCTGCCAGAACATGGTCCACTCGCTGGCGCCGTCGAGTTCTGCCGCTTCGTAAAGTTCTCTGGGCAGGCTGTCGAAAAAACCCTTTAAAAGAAAAATACTGAAACCGTTGGCAAGCCCGGGCAATACGAGTGCGCCAAAGGTGTTCAGGAGATGGAATTCCTTCAATTGGAGAAAGACCGGGATCATGGTGACCTCCGCTGGAAAGGCGATGGTTGCGAGAAAGAACACCAGCAGGAAATAGGTTCGTTTTAATTTGAAGCGGGAGAGGGCGTAAGCAGCCAAGGGATTGACGAGAAGCGTTCCGGCAATGGTGAGGATCACGAGGATGAGGGTGTTCCAGATGGCCCGTCCATGGATTAGGATTTCATCGAGAACGAGTTGGTAATTCAGAATAAGGAAACGGCCTCTCCAAGCGTTTTTTTCGCGTTCGAAGTCGAGGCGGTCCAGAAATGGCCCGGGAATGCGGGCGTTCTGATAACCCTTTGAGGCGGCCCAGTCGGAAAACATCACATCCAGACTGACAACCCGGAGGTGTTCCGGGAGGGCGAGGGTGCGGATGAATTCGTCCCGGCCCACGCTTGCTTGTGACATTGCGACGAGACCGCTTTCGGTGAGAGCTACAAAATCCGGGCGCAAAACCTTGCTGACAAAGAGGAACCAGTCTTCCCCGCCGGTCGCGGGAACGGTAGCGGAAAATGACACTTCCGCGTAGGAGGCATAATGGGTTCCGTATTTTCCGTTATAGGCGGCAATATCGGAGCCATACAACCGGGGTAGGAGAACTGCCCGGTAATAACCTCCGACATCCCAGACGATGCGCAGACTTTGCGGCTGGAGGGCGAGAAATTCGTAAAACCGTTTCACCAGCGGGCTGTCCGCCACGGCTGGCCCCGAGATGTCGATTGACGGAGGTTGAATGACAGTGATTTTGCCATAGGTAATTCCGAGCGCCTCATTGAGTGAGGTCAGATTGTTGTCATGGAGATTCAGCAGCCATTCCCGGAATTCCCGTCCCGTATAGGAGGCCATGCGGCTTCCGCGAAGAAACCCAAGTGTATAAAGGGTCGGCGGCGGATTCGTTTCACTCAGAAATTGTTTCCAAAGTTCGATTTCAGCCTGCGGGTTGGCCTCCTCCACCGCGGCCGTTTCGAACACGACATTGCGGCCCCAAGCCATCCGCAACAAATTGGTTGTGGCCTGATATTTCGATTCAAGGTAGCGGCTCCATAACTGACGGTCGCTGAAGAGATAGCTGGGAAAGATGGTGTCGCGCACCTGCGAGCGTGGTTCCATCGAGCCGGAAATCATGATCATGAAGGGAAGGACCATGGTCAATCCCCCCACGATCAGTAGCGTGTAGATCGTGATGAAGAGCAGGCGGATTTTCAGCGAACGTTGGGTGATGGGAGAAAACATAGTCTTCGTTATTTAGCCGTCTTGAATTCCATCTGGCTTAGACGCTTGAGCTGACGAACTGTCAGCCCGATTAACATACTCCCGATGATCCATGCCATGGCCGTGGCCGGGCCAAACCGGAGACGAGTGAAAGCCTCGAAGAAGATTTTCAGGGAGACGACCTCAGTGATCCCATTAGGACCGCCGCCGGTCATAATGAGAATGTTGGTCGCTCCATGAAAGGCGGCCGCCACAGCTCCGATGAAATTGATAAGGATGAGTGCGCGCAGCCCCGGCCAAATGATCAGGACCGTTTTTTGCAGGAATCCTGCCCCGTCGATTTCCGAAGCCTCGAACTGCTCCACGGGAATAGTTTTCAGAGCGGCAAGGTAGATCAGGCAGCCCGGCCCAGCCGCAGCCCAGATACCGGGGATCACGCACGAGAGCATGGCCAGATACGGATCATCCGTCCAGGCCCGCCGGGCTTCGAAGCCAAAAAATCGCAGAGTCACGTTGAGCGGCCCGTCCGTGCCGAAAAGCTCACGCCACAGGAAGAATATTGCCACCGTACTGATGACCGCAGGGAGATAATAAACCGTCCGGTAAAGGATTTTGTATTTAGGGATAATGTGTAGCCCGTAGGCCAGAAGGATGGGCGCGACAAAGCCGAACGTCAATGTGTAAAACGCGAAATGCAGCGTAGCGAGAATGGCATTCCAGAAGGATGGATCAAAAAGCGCGAGGGCGAAGTTATCCAGTCCGACAAAGGTCGAGGGAAAGATGAGTTGGTAGTCCATGAAGGCCATGCCCGTTCCCCGGATGAGGGGAACGTAACTCCACGCCAGCATTAGGATAATGGCTGGCGACAGGCACAGCCAGGGAAGCCAGCCTCGCCCGGCCACCGGCCGCGCAGTTGCGGAAGCCACCTGCGAGAAGACCCTGCTGATATACCAGCCGACGAAAAGGAACACGATTAAGATTGCGGCGACTACCGCCCCCGCCACCTTTCGGCGGAACCCCATCTCTTCCGGGGAAACGTAACCGATCATCCGCTCGTTCGTGCGTTGAACCGCAGCATCGAGAATGGCCTTGATCTGCCGTCGCACCGATTCCATATCATCACCCATCCAAGCCGCATGGATTTCCCTGCTCAAAAGGATCTGATCCAAGGGATAAGTCATCTCTTGGTAAACGAGATTACAATTTTTCCCATATGGTTCCGGCTTTCCGCTTGCCAGGGCCTCGGTGAACTCCTCCTCCAGGCCTCGCGGGGCCAAGCCGAGAAATTGCTCGTAGCCGAACTTTCGCAATGAGACGGGATTAACTTCGCTGGCCTGCCCGAGCTCGACCATCGTCTTGACCCGGATGCGTTCGGCCTCCGGTCCTGTCATGAAGAGAATATAGCGCCAGGCCGCCTCCTTCACTGCGGGATCCTTGATTTGGGAGTAAATGCCCAAAAGCACGGAGTTGACCTCAGCGCCGCGAAGGCCAGTCGGCCCCTTGGGTACGGCTCCAAAGCCGAAGCGTTCGGGATCCGCGTTTGTTGTTCTGCCGACATAGCCAAAGGTCATTCCCACCCGCTCACGATCCTGCTGGGTAAGCTGGGTTGTCTTCAAGGCCGTTCGTTCGATCTCAACTAGCTTGTAGTAAAACTCATACGCCTCAACTGCAGCGACCGTATTGAAGCTCGCCCGCCATTCATTCGGTGCGATTTCCACAACCGCATCGCCCCCCGCCGACCAGATAAAATTCATCAAATTCCAACTGGCCTGCGAGCCGCCGTTCAAATGGATCCCTTTGTAACCTGACCCCAACGCAGTGATCTTAGCCGCAAACTCCTCCAGCTCCTTCCAATCTTTTGGAGCGCGTTCAGGCAAGCCGGCTCTGACGAACAATTCCCGGTTGAAATAGATCCCTGTAACGAGGATTCCCTCGGGCAGGCCGTAA
>JBDNGG010000220.1:0-1363 GCA_041689405.1 Terrimicrobiaceae bacterium
CGATGGAAACGGTTCCGGTGCCAACGGGACGGTCGGACGCATTGTGGCGATTGATCCGGCGGAGAACAAAATCACCTTCACCGTTTATGGCTATGAAGGGGCGATGAATTCCTACAAAGTGACCAAGTTTAGCGTTTTTTCGAATACGTTTCCGATCCTGGCCACGAACGCACAGGTCGAGGCCACCGATGGGCTGGTCATCGAAGGGATGACTTTTGATTGCCAGCGGCAACCGGATGAACCGAATTCCTATACCTTGGCCCCAATTCAAATGGATGCACAGACCGGGGGTGGCGGGGATCAGCGCAATATGGTGATCCGTAACAACACGATTCTGAATTCCGGATCGGACGGAATATCGGTGCAGAGCAGAGAAAATATCACCATCGAAAACAACCGGGTCTATAATTGCGCGGTTTTTGGCATCCATGTGGGCACCACGATCAACAAAATGACGATCCGTAATAACTATGTCGAAAATTGTGGCTCGGCTGCCCTCTTTTGGTGCTACGGGATCAATGAAATCATTGTGACGAACAATGTGTTTAAGGGCAACCAAGCGGGCTGCACGGGAATCGACGGAGCGGGCGCCAATAGTGTCATCGCGTTTAATACCTTCGATGGGACCAAAACGGTGGGGATAAACATGACCGGCAATAATGGAGGCCGGACGGTGATCACCGGAAATCAGTTTATGAATGGTCAGGGGACCGACATCTCGGTGGCAGGAAGTTCGTATTGCGTAATCTCAAACAACATCTTCTCTAATGGAAAGGATATGGCCATCAGCCAGCGAACATCCGACCGAATCACAATCGTGGACAATCAATTTAATAACTACACGGGCGATTACGTCATTCGCTTCTGGAAGGGCCCGAAAACCAAGTTCACCCGTGATTTTGCGAAGCTCAGCCGGGTCTCTGGAAACATGGTGGTGGGAGGAAAGGTAGCGGCTATCTCTATGGAGGATTCTCAACAAATCATCCTTTCCGAAAACTTGGTCGTCCCGCTGGAGGGTGGCAAGGCGATCGAGATCGCCGACAGTTGTTCGGAGATTCTGGTGAAGAACAACATCGCGGAAGGGGAGGTCGTCGATCTGGCGACTTCGGCCCGGTAGATTGGGCATGAAAAGCCTCAGGGACAGGATGAGATGATACTTTGCCTTCCGAAAAGGCCTTTCCAAATCTATGAAACTAAGACCTGATCTGTTAGACGAAAACTCCGCTCCGGGCATTGAAGTGATTCAATTGACCGCAGAAGAAAATGTTCCGAGCTCCCATATTTACATGGAGGCGCAAATTTTCACCCCGGACTCCAAGCATTTTGTTTTGCATCGCTCCGCCCACTCCCATGGCAGCGACCC
>JBDNGG010000221.1:0-17037 GCA_041689405.1 Terrimicrobiaceae bacterium
CTATATCCCCACCACCAGTGAGACAGTGCGGATGATTCGTTTGCAGAAAAACTACGGCGCGGTGACCTATTACGACTACGATGCGGTTACCGGCTATACCTATGCATTTTTCTGGCGCACCTCACAACGCGCAGATGTCACCGTGCGCTTTGAGTACCGTCAAGCGGCACTCGGGAATTTCGTCATGGCTCAGGAACGCTACTACACCGATGCCCGCGGCTCATTCCGTTCGGACTTTGATGTTCTCGGAAACGAGTATCTCGAAAATGGAAAAGTGCTCTCCTGGCGGGTGCTCCTGATCGTCGATGGAAGTATCGTTGCATTCCGACAGTCATACATGTGGAAGTAAACCGGTCGATTTCTGTGGGTTGACAGGACCTAATACTTCGGGCTAACTCAAATATTAACGTGACACCACATTCATCGGTTTACGCAAGCCAGCAGCCTAAGGCGGTTTGGATTCGCGTGCAGGGCAGAGGCAGTTTTCAAATCAGCGCAGGTCTAAAGGAATACGCGAAGCGCATGATCCTGCGCGGGAATCGATATTTTGTCGTGGATCTTGCGCATTGCGAGATCATGGACTCCACTTTCTTGGGCACATTGGCAGGCATTGCGCTCAGACTCCGTGAAGTCGGCAGCGGCATGCTCAGCGTCATCGACCCCAACGCACGCAACATGCAACTCCTGCAAAATCTCGGGCTCGACCATTTATTTTCTTTCGAACTACCCGAGGGCGTCGAGTCCCTCCCCTATGACCGCGATGCCGGAGCGATTGTGGCCAGCAAGTTGGACCCAGTCCAACCGTCCGAGCAACAAAAGACGATGATCGATGCGCACGAGGCATTGATAACAGCCTCCCCTGCCAACAAAGAAAAATTCAAAGATGTGCTAGAGTTATTGAAACAGGAATCTTTATCTGAGTCCCAGGACACCTAGGCTGCCCTGCGGGCGCGGCACGATTTCCTATCTCATTCAACCCCGCTCCTCCCTGACCTGCCAGCACCCCTAACGCATGTGGACCATAATCATAGTCGGAGCATTGAGCGCGCTGTTGGTCGTTCTTATCTTCCTCAGACGTGATCTGGTCCTGAAACTTCGAGCCTCGGAACGCGCCCGCGCAGATCTGGAATTAGAGGAAAGCCGGGTCTTCGATTTTCTGCATGGCCTCGGCGAGGCATTCTCCGAAACGATCCGGTCGGCCGACCTGCATCGGATCATCGTTGAAAATTCCTGTAGAATTCTGGATTCCCATGGTGGGGCATTATACTTGGCCTCCAAAACCCACGAAGCCATGGTGCCGACATTTCTTTCCAAGGATTGTCCACCCATCGTCGCTGTTCCCGCCCATATTTTAGAGCAAGCCAACAGGCTTCCTATTGTGATTGATAGTTACGTCCGCCTCCACGCGGTGCTTCCGGGCGAGGGACTAATTGGTCAGGCCTGGTCCCGCGAAGAGGCCATCCTATTAGAACAAAAAGACTTTCCAGATCAACCAGCAGACCGAATCCGGCACCAGGTCGTCTCAGCAATTATTGCTCCCCTGATTTATAAAAAGAAGTGCCTCGGGATTCTCATTGTCGCCAATGTGCTCGGGCAGCCAAAATTTTCGGAAAAACATTTGAAGGTATTCGGAAATATCGCGGAACAATCCGCCTTTGCCCTCTACAACGAAAACATCTACCGGGAAGCAAACGAAAAAAAGCGACTGGACCACGACATCGAGATCGCAAGGGAAATCCAGAGCATCCTGCTCCCATCCGACCCGCCACCAGTCCCCGGCTATCAGATCAGCGGGATCAACATCCCAGCGCGTCAGGTGAGCGGGGATTATTTTGACTATCTGGTCGTGGATGAATACCTCACGGGAGTCGCGATTGCAGACGTTTCCGGAAAGGGTGTCCCGGCGTCGTTGATCATGGCCATGGCACGCAGCGTGATTCGAAGCCGCGCATCCGATAAGCCGCTTCCTGCTGAAGTCCTCCGGCTCGTCAACCGGCAACTCTATCCTGACATCAAAGAAGACATGTTTATCAGCATGATCTATCTGATACTGGATTCCCGAACGTCAGATATCACGCTGGCTCGGGCCGGACACGATCCACCGTTCCTCTACCGCGCAGCGACGGGAGACATTGAAAGAATCAATCCCAAGGGAATGGCACTCGGGATTGACAGCGGCGAGGTGTTCGATAGGGTGTGCGTAGATTTCAAGTTCACGTTGGAACCAGGCGACTGTCTCCTCCTATACACCGATGGAGCGAGCGAGGCGCTGGACCAAAACGGAATGGAATTCGGCATCGCGCGGCTCGTGCAAGGACTACAGGCCAGCGCCAGCGGGCCCGCGGACAGCGTGATTAGCCGGATTACTGAAGACATCAAAGACTATGTGGGCAATTTGCCTCAACACGACGATATCACACTGATAGCTATTAGAAAATTATGACACACTCAGAGGAATCGATCCATTCAGACACTGCCGAGACGGAAGTGCTTCCACCCGAGACCGCGGCGGAAGCCCCTGCGGAAGACGCTGCCGCGGCCGAGGCCGCCAAATATAAAGACCTCTACCTTCGCAGCCAAGCGGACTTCGACAATTTCCGCAAACGCGCCGGCCGCGAGAAGGAAGACGCCATCCGGTATTCCAATTCCGCACTTCTGGAACGCTTGCTTCCAATATTGGATAATTTTGAGCTCGGCTTGGATGCCGCAAAGCAGTCTGCCGACGCCAGTGGAATCATCCAAGGGATGTCGATGGTTCAAAAGCAACTGGGCGACTTCCTTCAAGAACATGGAGTGGAAGTACTCAATACCGAAGGCAATGCGTTTGACCCGAACTTCCACGAAGCGGTTGGCCAGGAAGTAAGCACGGATGTGGCAGAGGGCATCGTGCTGCGGCAACTCCGCCGCGGGTTCAAGCTCCGCGACCGGCTGCTTCGACCTGCGACAGTCATTGTATCCAAGGGTAGTGCCGAATAGCACGAGATCCCGGACCTTCGAGCGTCCCTGACGAAACATGACTACTAAGCGCGACTATTACGAAATCCTTACCGTCTCAAGGACAGCAGCGGGGGATGAAATCAAACGTGCCTACCGGAAACTGGCCGTACAATTCCATCCGGACAAAAACCCCGGCAATCCCGAGGCAGAGGAAAAGTTCAAAGAACTCGGTGCGGCCTATGACATCCTCATGGATGAGCAGAAGCGCGCCGCCTACGACAGGTATGGCCACGCTGCGTTCAACCAAGGCGGAGCCCAGCAGGGTGGATTCCACGATCCTTTCGATCTCTTCCGCGAAGTGTTCAGCGGCGCATCCAGCGGAGGTGGCGGCGGAGGGATATTCGACCAATTTTTTGGTGGAGGGGGTGCCGGTGCCGACGGTCGCCAGCAGGGCTCCGATCTTCGATACGATCTACAAATCACTCTGGAGGAGGCATCTGCGGGGTGTGAAAAAGAAATCGAGATCCGCAAGCTCGATCATTGTGGCGACTGCAGCGGCTCGGGCGCACAGAAAGGATCGAGCGCTGTCACCTGTCACGTGTGTAAAGGGCGTGGACAGGTAGTGGCATCACGGGGATTTTTCCAAGTGGCACAGACCTGCCCAAACTGCCAGGGCACAGGAACTATTATAGAAAAACCCTGCCGTTCTTGCGGCGGTGAGGGTCGCGTCGAGAAAACATCCCGTATCAAACTCAAAATCCCTGCCGGAATCGACCACGGATCGCGCCTGCGTTCGTCGGGGAACGGCGAGGCAGGAGTCCGATCCGGCGGCAAGGGCGATCTGTATGTAGTCATCCATGTGCGGGAGCACGAAATATTTGCGCGGGACGGCACTGACCTCCGCTGCAATATTCCGATCCCATTCACCACGGCCGCCCTCGGCGGTGAGATCCGCGTGCCCACGCTTCAAAGTGCTGTCACGTTGAAGATCCCGGCCGGTACGCAGGGTGGCGCTACATTCCGCATCCGCAATCAAGGGATGCCATCCCTGCAGTCCACTGCCAAAGGCGATCTCTACGCGGAAGTCCAGGTGGAAGTCCCAACCAAATTGAACACCGAGCAACGCACGAAACTTGAAGAATTCGCTGAGTCGTGCGGAGATCACAACACGCCCATACATCAGACGTTCTACGAAAAACTAAAAGATTTTTTCAGATAGCGCCGACACCCCGTGGCCGTGCGCTACAGTCTGAGCAATCGATGCTATTATTGCGAGGCAGGAGCATTTGAGACCACTAGAAATCTTGAGGCTTCAAGCACCGGAACCCTCGATGGCTTTCGAGCAAAACATTTCTAGACAGTCACTTACCCGCGACCTAATTTCCGCACATTTCCGGGCAATGGGCATTTTTCTAAAAAATAGTGGGCGATGTTGGCCAGTGCGGGCTGCGGACCAAGTTCGAATCACTGCCACCTCCAAAAGTAGAGATCGTGACCGTAACAGCGGCCAAGCGAACTGCCTGTTCGCCGTTTTCAGCTGTCACCACAGCTCCGGGATTCGTTGAAATCTACGCGCAAGTGGCAGAATTTTTGTAATCGTTCGATTTTAAAGAAGGTGGAGAGGTGAGTGCCAACCAGACCCTTTTCCAAATTGAGCCGAGGCCCGTTCAAGCCGCCATCGACGAAGCTAAGGGCGACACCAGATCTCGATCTCCTGAAGGTCAAATCGGAGTGGGATCGAGCCAAGGCTGCTGTCGATCTGACCTAAGCCAGCGTGGAAGCCAAGCAGCTTGACCTCTCTTACACCGCGGTGAAGGCACCATTCACCGAGCGCACCTCCCAGCGAATGGTCAGAGCGGGGAATCTCGTCGGATCCGGTGATAACGCGATGCTCACCAGCGTGCTCCAGGACGATCCGATGTGCGAAACGGCTGACTACAGCTTGCGAATCTGGTTCGACGCCGACACGCTCAAGGAACTGGGCGTCACCGCGCAGGAAGCGGTCACCGCCATTCGCGACCAGAACACGCAAGTCGCCGCTGGCCAGATTGGCGCCGCTCCGGCCCCGCAGGGAACCAGCCGGGAATACACCATCAACGTCAACGGCCGTCTCGCCGACCCCGAGGAGTTCGAGCAGATCTTCATCAAGACTTCCAAGGTCGGCCGGCTCGTTCAGGTCAAGGATGTGGGCCGGGGTGAACTGGGATCCGAAGACTACGGGGTTTTCTCCCAGCTCGACGGCAACCCAGCCGCCACCATCGCCGTCTACCGAATTCCCAAATCCAACATCATGGCCGTAGCAGAGGGCATGCGCGAGAAAATGGCGCGCTAGCAAAGACCTTTTCAACAAGCCTAGCCTTGGGCCTGTGATCAGCAGGCCGTCGCGGCCTGACCTCTCCCAGTCCATTCCTGCTCAGAGTAAGACCACAAGAGAGGTGTGTCTTTTTGCCGTAAGTTGTTCTGATGATCTGCCCCCCAAGCGATCAGGCGATTTGCTTTGGCCACCATGGTCGTTGTCACTTCCTCTGGATGATGACTGCCCTTTTTGGGTGCTAGTTTTACCTTCTCCTCCAATCGCTCCAGAAAATCCTCCGATCCCAATTTCCAACCTTGTCGAATCTGCTTTGCCATGGCTTCCTCTTTCGCGCCGTTCGCAAATATTCTGCGTAACTAATTCACCCATAACTCTCCAACTCGCTGCTGTTTTCGACCAATCCGGCCCGAATGGGATTTAAATGCACATAGGTTCACACATCGTCCGCAGATAAAAATCATCCGAGCTATCCACCAACAAGGATTTGTCGCGTCCTGAAAACAAATGTCCCCTTACCCTGTGCCGGAAATTGTAACTCTAGGTATATGTTCCAAAAAACCACTTCATTCCAGCGACCAGCGTCGGTTTTGGCGTTTCCATGACGACGTGAAAATGATTTCCCATCGGGCAATACGCATGAATTTGCCATTCTGCCTTCTCAAACACCCGCCCCAACGTTTTAAGAAATCTTTCTCTGTCGTCGTTATCCGCGAGGATCGGCTCTCTGCGATCCCCTCGGCTCATCACGTGATAGATCGCTCCCTCGTATTCGATGCGCAATTGCCGCAGGATCCTCTTCCCTCATCCGACACCTCGCCGGACAGTCAATGTGAGCCAACTGGACCGCTACCTTTTGTAGGTGAAGGCATTGATGACTCTGCAGCTTTTGCCATTAATGAGCAGTTCGTTGCTTGCACCTGCCGTCATCTGAGTGAATGACAGGAGCTGACCGAGCCGGTGGTAACATCAGTTAGTTCGCTATTGCCTCCACCCGTAATTGGGACAACGCCGCCAGCTTAGTTGGTTGTCACACTCCAGTTGCCGTTGTTATTGGAGCTGCCATTACCGGACCAAGTGGCGGCACGGGAGTGGCTGGCTACTTAAAATGCCGGTATGACGGCGTGCAGGGTGCGGATGACTTACGAGGGTTTTACAATGAAAATGTAAACAGGGATTAACCGTGACTAAATTTCACGATCACAATAGGGCCAGGTTTTTCGCAAGGGATGTTTTATTTTCTCGCTTAAGTGATCTGCCTGCTTGCTCCGCAAACCACATGTTTTTCTTATTCGATCATACGGCTCAGTGGAGTCCTCGGGGAGACCAACTCCACGGAGATGTCGTCCCAGAAGACTGTCCCGGTGACCCCGTCGAGAAAAAGATTGATGCCCATGAGTACGGCGGTGTCGGGGATCTCGATCACGGCTTCGATCTTTCGCCATCCCGTGGGGAGCTCCGGCACAGCAAGCTTCTGAACCGAGGGATTTCGGGCGACATCCCCCGTAAGTCCGATATGAATATGCCCGAGGGCATCGGCGATGTCGAGGTTTGAAGACTCCGCGAGTTTGGCTCGGACATAGGCGACAGGGCCCTCTCCCGTAATCTCGGCGTCTTTGGAAAACTTGATCCATGCGCGGATGCGGTATCTTTCCCCCCGTGCAACGGAAAGCGATTTCTTGGCACCGATCGCAAACCGAATGGGCTCCCCGGCGTGAACTGAGACACTAGCGGCTCCGCTTTGCGACTCATCGCTGACAATCGTCAACTCCACCGGCACACCCACGTGCTCTGGCGGGATAAACAGCGCCCATTTCTCTTCGCCAAACTCGAAGCCGGGATTTGCAATAAGATTTTCGGCACGCAACAACGGGGTCGAGAGGACGAGGGAAGCAACAAATAGTGTTCCTAGGTTAAGGATCATTGAAGCAGTCCTAACGCATTTCGCACGAAAGTCGAGGGCAGGATCATTTTCTCGTTTAATCTTTGGGATTAGTGTGGAATGGCACTAAGATAAGGCGGATTTGGAAGGATTTTCGACGCTGATTTTCCGGTGTGGCAAAGGCCTCATTTCGCGAAGGGGTTTTGTGAGGAGACGGTAGTTTTTGGGGCTGTGTTTGATCACGCGGGGTTCGGTTCGACCAGGGCGAAGCGGGACAAGATCGCGGGCGATGGCCAGGAGCATTTCATCGCCGAGAGCGGAGACGATCCTGGGTTTGTCTTCTGGATCGACGGTCGCTTTGGCAAATTGACGCAGGGTGTCCAGGGCTCCATTCAAGGAGACGCGGCGCAGGATGTCCATGTGGAGGCAGGTTTTGATCTCGCGGAAATGGAGTTCGACGAGCCAGCGACGAAAGTATAGGTCGGCAAAATCCGAATCGGCAATGTCGGGATCGAGCAGAGTGGTGACGAGCGTTACGCTTTGGGAGCGAAAGCCGCGGTGGGCGACCGTGTAGCGAATAACGCGCACGGTGCGGCTTTCGGGAGTTCGGAGCCGATGGCTTTGCGGAGCTTATTTTCGGGTAACCGCATGAGGGAGTCGCCCCCCCGGGGCGAGCAGGCACGCGAAGGTGACGAAGGAGAAAAAACCGCGGTCTGTGACGAACCAGATCCCCCGCGTTCAAAGCGCTCCGGAGCCGCCGGAAGAGCGTGCTTTCATGATTGTGGAGATCTCCGTAGGCCGCCACCAGGGCTCCGGTGAGTCGGCAAAAAATGCCAACGAGCTTCATGGCCGCGAAGCTTTGGGTGGTTGGTCCTGATCGAGGAAGCTCCAAAAAACTACATCCAGCTGGAAGATGCGCCGACGGCTGTTCTCACCCTTATCCGTGCGGGCCAGCAGAGCCTGCGGAATGTAGAACCCGAATGTGCCACGAAGTGGGAAAAGGGAACTGCACTCCGAGAACTTGGCAAAAGCTTACACGAGAGCCGAACCCGGAGGTTTGCCAAAAAGCAGGGGACCGAAAGCGTGAAAAAGACACCCCTGAAACCACAGGAAATCAAACACCTCAAAGCGCACTGCCGCACCGTGGCTTCTCGACTCGGAAGCTTTGAATCGTTGAGTCAAGGAAGTGTGATGCCGCAGCTTCCCCGAGCATGGAGATGGACGCGAAAAGTCAGCGGAAAAACTGTCAGTCTCGGATTAACGCCCGAAAAAGCCGAAAAAATGAAACACGCCATTGCCAACCATCGCGCCTTGGACAACAGCATTAAAGAGCTGCGCGAGATCACCCAGAAACTGATCCTCGAAGCCCCAGAAACACTCCCCGCTTCAAACACGAAAATCGTCCAAAAAGCCCGTTAACTTACAGACGTTCCACACCAACCCCGTTTTTGCATTTTTCATTCAGCGTAATTTGGATGGTAGGATGCGCGCGTGCTCGGACGGGGTGGCCTCAATCCAATTTCCCGGCGCAAGATCGGGGGGGATGGTGAAATCGGAAATCGCCACACGGATCAATCGCAGTGTAGGCAATCCTACTGCTGCGGTCATCTTGCGGACTTGGCGGTTGCGCCCCTCTCGGAGCTCAAGTTCGATCCATGACGTCGGAATGGATTTTCGCTCCCGGATCGGCGGGATTCGCGGGAGCACATCCGGTGTGATGACGCGTGCCCGTGCCGGAAGTGTGCGTTTGCCTTGGATTTTCAGACCGGATTCGAGGCGGTCCGTGTGAGCATGGGTGGCGACCCCCTCGACTTGTACCCAATATTTCCGCCAATGTGCATTTTTTGAATCCAGCAGCCGATTGTTAAACCCGGATTCATCGCTAAGCAGCAGCAACCCCTCGGAGTCGGCATCAAGCCGCCCCACCGGATAGACCCGCGGGGGAAAAGAAAACTGCCCGAGCGTCTGCTGGCCGGCCACTTCCTGCGTGAACTGACTGAGCACGCCGTATGGCTTATTGAAAACGAGCACCATCGGTGATATTAATGGCTGGAGCGGCGGATTTCGCCAATGACAGAATACATCTATGCCTGTTTCTCCTGCTGAAATGACTGCCATCGAGAGCGCCGCGTTTGCGCGGGGTGTCGTCGCTGAAGATCTGATGGATCGCGCAGGACAATCGATGGCGGATGTCGTGTCGCAGTTTTTCCCGCAGGCGGGTCATGCCGTATTGTTCTGCGGGAAGGGGCATAATGCAGGCGATGTCCTCGTGGCCGGCACGCACCTCGCGTCGCGCGGATGGACGCTCGGTTTAGACCTCGCATTCCCTGAATCAGAACTGGCTCCGCTGACGGCGAACAAGCTGGCTGCCTTGCGCGTCGTGAACCATGGCCAAGTGCGTTCGGGTGCGAAATCACTTATTGCATTGGACGGCCTGCTGGGCATCGGCAGCAGCGGTGAGCCGCGCGAGCCCATTGCAAGCGCGATCCGCCGCATTCACGACCTCCGTGAACGGCATCACGCGTTTGTGTTCGCTGCCGACATCCCAAGCGGATTGGATGGGTTGACGGGACGACCGGCCGAGGCGTGTGTGCAAGCCGATTGCACGGTCACTATCGGATTGGTCAAATCGGGACTGCTTGCTGATGAGGCAACGAACTATGTGGGCAGACTGGCGCTTGTGCCACTGGAAGAGCTCCAACAAACGGGTGGCGATCGCGCCACGTTAATCACGCCCGATTTCCTTCAAAGACTGATCCCTCCGCGAAACTTCAATTCTCACAAAGGCACGTGGGGACGCCTCGGCGTCGTTGCCGGGTCTGCCCAATACCTTGGTGCCGCACGTTTTTGCTGCGCGGCAGCTGTCACTGCCGGTGCGGGACTTGTAACGCTCTACGCAACCCAGGAAACCGCCGCGGCGCTGCGTGGATGGTGCGCGCCAGAAGTGATGGTTAAATCGGTAGATCACCTCGCTGCCATACTTGATGATCACATGGACGCACTGGCGATCGGGCCGGGTTTGGGTGATATGCATGACGAAGAAATCCTCAAAATCGTATCCGATGCGGAATGCCCTGTCGTGATCGATGCCGATGCCATCAATGCGCTTTCGCGGCATCCGGGTGCACTCGCAGATAGTAAGGGTCCTCGATTATTAACTCCGCATCCCATGGAAATGGAGCGACTTGTTCCAGGAACGCTGAAATCGGATCGACGTGCCACTGCGGAAGAGTTCGTCCGCGGTCACCAAAATTGCACTTTGCTCTTAAAGGGTGCGCGGACGGTGATCACTTCCAAAGATTCCGCAACGCGATTCAACTCAACCGGCAATCCCGGAATGGGCACAGGAGGGATGGGCGACGTGCTCACGGGCGTTTGCGGCGCACTGCTGGCCTCAGGCATGGCGCCCGTGGATGCCGCATCCCTCGGCACATGGCTGTGCGGGCGGGCGGCGGAGGCTTACATCTTCGGATCAGATGGTTCGCCTCAATCGCTAACTCCATCTGACACGATCCATGCGCTGGGATCAGCATTTCGCGCGCTGGGCATGTCGGGATCTTACTAACTTAAAAACCGAAATGAAATCTCCCGGCAGAAACGCATGGTGACGACCTAAACAGCATTGACAGGATTTTTCATGATTGACGGGAAATTCGCTGCGGTTTCAATGCATTCCCCTGTTACCCGATGGAAATAGCGAGAAGGAATAGACATACGTGTCCGATTTGAATAAGCTAATGAACGATGAAAGAGCCACAGGTTCCGCTTTTCGACAGGCATCCGCTTAGCCACTCTTGTGGGCAAGTATTGGCCGGGCTTGTAGTCGCCCTCGCAATCACACTCTCGTTCTCCGGAACGGCGACGGCACAAACCGGAGTTATGTCCTACCGCATGGAATTCATTCGCACCGGGCGTAGCGTGAACTATCCGAGACCGCAGGATGGCTATCTGATCGTGGACCTCGCCTCTGGCTCGGTGAGTTCGGTCGTGCTGCTGGACGATCCGGTGAATGGAGGGAAATATTACACGGCCGGGCTTTTATCCGGGAGTTATTTTCAGGTGACCGCCGAAAGCAATGGCCGGGTCAGTGACGTGATCTCAACCAGTTCTGGAGGAAGGGCCGAATCCACCATGCTGCAGGTCAATGGCAGAGCGAACTCAGATCTCGATATCGGTGGCGGCGAAAACGTTTCTGCTGCCAGGCAAATGACCGGGTTCATTCTCATGAATGGGGCAGACGCAATCGTCGTGGATTCCGAAGCGGACAATCCGGATTCCAGCACTGACGTCGCGCTGGGTTTTGTCGGCTCATCACGGGTCAGCGCCCGATTCGCCGAAAGTGATACGCAGAATTTCAATAATAATGGAAAATCTGCATCGGAAGCTGTGACCTCATACTCCGAGTGGTATGAAAACAAAGGCATTCCTTCAGAAAGTGGATTCACGCCGCCGCCCGATCCGAATCCTTTTCCAACGCCTGATATTAACCCTAGCCCCAGCCCGACTCCGCTGCCCACGCCCGAGCCGAATCCATTTGGGTTCTGAACGGAGCGGTAGTTACCTCGCCCACACGTCGCCTTCACCCGGAGCAAACCATCGCGTCGTGGTCACTTTTTGCCGCGTGTAAAATGCGACCCCTTCCCTGCCCTGCACGTGGAGGTCACCAAAGAACGAATCTTTCCATCCGCTGAAGGGAAAGAATGCCATCGGAGCAGGAACACCGACGTTGACGCCAACCATCCCCGCGTTGATGCGATGTTTAAACTCGCGTGCGGAGCGTCCAGAGTTGGTAAAAATGGCAGCGCCGTTTCCGTAGGTGGATTGGTTGGCGCATTCAATTGCAGCATCTAGGTTATCGGCCCGCATCACATTGAGGACCGGGCCAAAAATTTCTTCGGATAAAACCGACATCCCCTGATCCACCTGATCGAGAATCGTCGGTCCCACATAAAATCCTCCGGGTGCGTCGGCAACCTTCACGCCACGACCATCGGTGAGAATGCGAGCCCCCTCCCCGACACCTTGATCGATCAATTGCACCACACGGTCGCGGTGTGCAGCGCTGATTACCGGGCCCATGTGCGCACCCTCGTCGCGAAACGCGGCACCAACCCGCAGCGCACGCGCTGCAGCAGCCAGATCCGGCAGCACGCGTTTGCCGGCTTCGCCAATTACGATTGCAGTGGATCCCGACATGCAGCGTTCGCCAGCACATCCGAATGCGGCCTCTACCAACCCGCGCACGGATTCGCTGACCGTGGCATCAGGCATGATGAGGATGAAATTTTTGGCCCCCCCCGCCGCTTGGACGCGTTTGCCAAGGCGGGTTCCGGTTTCGTATATATATTTTGCCACCGGCGTGGACCCGACGAATGAAACTGCCTGCACGGTGGGATGATCGAGCAATGCATCCACGACTGCCCGGCCGCCATGGACGAGGTTAAGCACGCCCGGCGGGAGCCCGGCTTCGTCGAGTAACTCAGCGAGTCGCATCGCCGTGAGCGGGACTTTCTCGCTCGGCTTGAGAATGAAGGTATTTCCACAAGCGATTGCGAGCGGAAACATCCAGAGGGGAACCATCGCCGGAAAATTAAACGGAACTATTCCCGCACAGACACCGAGGGGAAAGCGGATTGCTTCACAATCAATTCCGCGAGCCACATCAGGAAGAGCCTCGCCCATGAGCAAACTCGGCGCCCCGCACGCGTATTCAACCATCTGAATCCCCCGGCGCAGATCGCCCCGCGCCTCGCTACGGGTTTTGCCATGCTCGGTGGAAATGATTGTTACAATCGCCTCGAACTCCTGCTCAAGGAGCGTTCTGTAGCGGAAAAATATCCCAGCGCGATCAACCGCTGGAGTGGATGCCCATCTAGGAAATGCTTCGCTCGCAGCAGCGACCGCTGCTGCGACATCCTCAAAAGACCCCACCGGCACGGAGGCAATGACCTCACCCAAGGCTGGATTGTAAACGGATGATGTTTCTGATCCAGTCGAATAAACCGGTTCTCCGCCGATCCAGTGGGGGCATACTTTCATCCGTGGTGTTTCGTTTGGTTACATCTCGCGGTCAGCGAGACAAAGCGTCTGATTGAGCGACAAACTCATCAGCGGTCCACTCGCTGTCCGCCTTGATCATTTTTTTCGCTTTAGCTTCTGCTTCCGCGTCCTTACGTTCCCGTTGGCGGCGTACGAGGTCCGCGTGGGTGGTGAAATACGGAAGACTCGCGCCTTTAAAATCGCCGAGTGTTTCAAACCCATGGCCTTCCATGAATGCCAGCAGTTCCTCGCACATCGGTTTCACACAACCATATCCTTCCTTCATCACGCCAGTGCACACTTGCACCGTGTCGCTTCCGAGGAGAATGAACTGCGCCGCGTCCGATCCGGATTCAATGCCGCCCATTCCGGATAGCGTGCGTCCGGGAAATTCCTGTGCGATCAGTGTGGCAACCTCCATGCACATGCGGAGCGCGATGGGACGTATGGCTTTGGAGGAATAGCCTCCCGGCGTGGTGTAGCCTTCGACACTGGGCTCTGGGCGAAGTGTTTCGAGGTTCACGCCCATGACACTGCGGATGGTGTTAATCGCGCTGATGCCGTGGCATCCTGCGCCGAGCGAGGCCCGGCTCGGGTCTTCGATCCGAGTGATATTTGGCGTCATCTTTGCCCAAACCGGGGTTTTTGCGGCGGACATCACCCACGAGCAAACTTCCGTCAGCACATCCGGGTCCTGTCCCATGGCAGCGCCCATTTTCCGCTCGGGTAGTCCGTGCGGGCACGAAAAATTCAACTCAAATGCATCGACTCCCGCCGCCTCGCAACGCTCGACGATTTCGATCCAGGCGTCGCGGTTGAATTCCTCCATGATGGACGCAATGAGAATCCCGTCCGGAAAGGCATCTTTGACCTGCTTGAATTCCTCGAGCCAGATCTCAAAGGGTCGGTCACTAATGAGCTCAATATTTTCCCAGCCGATGACCTCGGAGCCGTCGCGTGATTTCAGTTTTGCGTAGCGCGGCGTGACGTTGACCACCTTGCTTGCATCCAGGCTAACCGTCTTGGCGATCACTCCGCCCCATCCTTCGCGAAACGCGCGGTTGATGACATTCATATTCGTCCCAGGAGGGCCAGACCCGATAATGAAGGGGTTTGCGAACTTTAATCCGTCAACAGTCGTGGTAAGCGAAGCCATAACTCCCGCATCATAACGTGGGCAAAACGCAAGGACAATCTATAAAAGCAAACTTAAGGCCAATCGGGAATAATTCCTAAATCCGCCCGCTCCGACAACCGGATGACGCGACCGTCATGGATGATGAAGGAATGGCAGCGAGGACTCCGGGGAGCGCCGCAATAAAGCGTCGGTTTTGATCCGCCGTTCCGACAGAAACACGGATCCAAGCAGGCAATCCGTAGCTGCGCATCGCACGAACAATAATCCCCTGCCGTAGCAATGCTTGAAAAACAGCATCGCCATCACCGACGTGAACGAGAACAAAGTTTGCGTGACTGGGAACAAATTCCAAGTCCATCGCAGCGAACGTCGATTGGAAAAAGTGCCTCCCTTCGGTGGTGAGATCCCGTGTTTGCTGCATGTGCGCCGTGTCCGCAAGTCCGGCGAGGGCACCCGCTTGGGCGATGGCATTAGCGTTAAATGGCTGCCGGGTGCGCTGCAATGTCTCGGCCAGTCCAGCAGGCGCGATTCCATAACCAATCCGTAACGCAGCAAGACCCTGGATTTTTGAAAACGTCCTCATCACAACGACGTTCCTGCCCTCACGCACGAATTTCAACACATCCGGCGGGGTGTCTAAAAATTCGTAATAGGCCTCGTCAAATACGGTGATTACGTGGTCCGGGACCCGGCTCATATAGGCGTCAATCTCATCCTGCTCAACCATCGTGCCAGTCGGGTTGTTCGGATTGGCGATGAACACCTGCCGGGTGTTCGGAGTGATGGCAGCAAGCATTGCAGGGAGGTCATGACGGTAACCAGGATCAGCCACGCGCACGGTCGTCGCCCCAAACAACTGCGCCATCAAGGTATAAACCGCAAAGGCGTGCTGGGCCGTGACCACTTCACATCCGGACGTGAGGAAGGCATGTCCGAGGAACTCGATGATTTCGTTCGATCCATTGCCGAGAATCACATTTTCCCGAGTGACATCCAGCCGTTCAGCGATGGCATTTCGCAATGCCCAGCCACCGCCGTCTGGATAAAAATGCGACCGCTCGAGCGCATCGCGCATCGCGATGAGTGCAAGCGGTGACGGTCCGAGCGGATTCTCATTGGATGCGAGCTTGATGATGTCGCCAGGCTCAAGTCCCATCTCACGGGCAAGCTCGTCAACGGGCTTGCCCGGCTCGTAAGCGACTAAATTAAGGACGTGAGGATGTGCGGAGAGGCTTATTTGCGATGATTCCATGGCTGCTTAAAATAAATTGCGCCGAAACCTACCACAGAGCGCAACATATTTCCTTGGTTGATATTCTATAATCGCTCATGAGCATGTCTAACTGTATCGCGGCCCTTGGGGAAAATTGTTGTGTCGAGCCGTAGCAGGATTATTGTTAATTCCCACACCGACACCGGCTCTAGCCATCAACGTCCTATGAGTGTTTGCTTGCTCCGCTCTAGTCATGTTGATGCAGATCGGGTTTTACATGCTTGAGTCGGGGCTTGTGTGCTCGAAGAATACGATCAGCGTCGTATTCAAAAACCTGCTAGACGTGTGCGTGGCAGCGCTCGGCTTCTGATCCGCATCATTTGCGCTGATGTAGGGTTCGTCCGATGGCGGGATCGGAGTATCGGGGTTCTTTCCACTGATTTGAGAAGAGGACCTGTTCGGAACGGCATTTTTTCTGTTTTAGATGATGTCCTGTGCCACGGTGGTCCATGGCACCGGAGGATGGGTCGTGTTGGCAGCGGTCGCCATCATTGGTTCGCACCTCGGACGTTTGGATTCGCAACACCCGCTGGCGGGTTCGCACACTCTCGTGACTTCCACGATTGGCATCCTGATTCTGCTTGTCGGCTGGCTTGGATTTAACGGTGGGATCTCGCTTGCTCTCGATGGTAGGAGTCGGGCTGATCCTGGTGAATACCGTCCTTGGAGGTAGCGCGGGATGCCTCACAGCGCTCGCCGCAGTATGGGCGCGGACCCGGTTGCCGCTACTCTCGGAAATGCTCAGTGGCGGTGTGAGAGGATTGGTCGCTGTCACGGCCGCCTGCCATGCGATCACGCTTGGGAAAACGTTGATTGCCGGTGCCGTCGGCGGAGTGATGAATTACAGTATCACACTCGCGCTAAGCACCTTAAAAATCGATAAAGGGTTCTTCGCCGTTTTCGGTGGGTGAGCATGTTCAGTTGAGACCCGGAGGGTCCATTAGGAAATTAGCTGGTGGTGCAAACCACCGGAATTCGATACGGCCAGTGGTCCGCCCGGCAGGGGCGGAGGAAAATCCCATCCCTGCCATCGAGCCATCTCTGCCTGCATTACCGTCTGGTTTTTGGAATCAAGGATCATGCGCCGGACATTGCATCTGCGTGGCGTGGCGATTTGCATGCTTTCATGGGTGGTATTGTGCGCACCCTTGGTGGTGTGCCGGAGGCCGTGCGGTGGCGTTTCCGAGCATGTGCATTTGAGGGTGGGACTACGAGCCACGCATTGCCTCTCCGATGTACTGCGCGAATTGAAGTCCGTTTCCTCACGATGGGTCCATGAGACCTTGGGGCTTCAGTCGTTTTGCGTGGCAGGAAGGTTACGGAGCATTCCCTGCGAGTCAGTGGCAGAGTGTTACTCTCCGGCGTTACATTGGCGAACCAGGAGGAGCACCATCGTCCGCGCACGTTTCGCGAGGAATATCTCGAACTCCTCCAGCGACACGGAGTGGAGTTTGATA
>JBDNGG010000222.1:0-5388 GCA_041689405.1 Terrimicrobiaceae bacterium
CCACTCAGCGAAAGCGGCTATCCCACCGTGCTAAAACTCCAACGCAGGTCACCCCTGAATGTGAATTACATCATGGGCGTGGCAGAGCTGCCGCAGGGATTCGAGCGCGTGCAGTCGATCGTCCGACAACCCGGCGGGATCCTTCTCAAATCCACCGCTGGCCATCGACTGCCAGTGACCGTCGATTATTCTTTTCTCAGTTCAAGTCCCCTTTAAACAATTCCAAATTACCCCTCTCATAGAAAAAGCGAGTCGCTTGACATGATTGTATTAATCGCATTTAATCATTATCAATCATGAAAACTGCACGCTTAAGCCGCCTCTTCAATGCCAAGTCAAACCGTTGTTTTGACGTCGCTATCGATCATGGATTTTTCAATGAATTTGGATTCCTTTCAGGCATTGAGAATATCGATGCTGCAATCAAGACGTTGGTCGAGGCTGCGCCCGATGCGATTCAACTCACGATCGGGCAGGCTCCGGTCCTCCAAGCGATTCCCGGGCGGGAGAAGCCTTCTCTGGTGCTCCGCACCGACGTGGCCAATGTCTATGGCAAGGACCTTCCCCGGACACTATTCAGCCGAATGATTGAGAACCCCGTTGAGCAGGCGCTTCGATTGGATGCGACGTGCGTCGTAGTCAACCTGTTTTCGATTCCTGACCAACCGGAGGTGTCCGATCAGTGCATCCAGAACATCCTCCGAATCAAACCCGAGTGCGACCGATACGGGATGCCGCTCATGATCGAGCCCTTGGTTTTTCAGGCGAATGCTAAAGCTGGCGGCTACATGGTGGATGGTGATTTGCAGAAAATTCTCCCGCTGGTCCGACAGGCTGCGGAACTCGGAGCGGACATCATCAAGGCGGATCCTACGGATGACGTTGAAGTTTACCATCAGGTCGTGAGAATCGCCGGGCGCATCCCGGTTTTGGTTCGCGGCGGCGGCCGAGCACCTGATCAGGAAATCCTCGACCGGACCGAACGGCTCATCAAGCAGGGTGCTGCGGGAATTGTCTATGGACGCAATGTGATCCAGCATGAAAATCCAGCGGGGATGACGCGGGCGCTGATGGCCATCGTGCACGAAGGAGCAACCGCAGCGGAAGCCGCCAAGCACCTCAACTGAATTTGCCACGATGAAAAATACGGTAAACATTGGAATTATTGGCGGTGGATTAATGGGCCGTGAGGTCGCAAGCGCACTCGCCCGGTGGTTTGTTTTGGATGGGTTTCCCGTCAAAGCAGAACTCACTGCGGTCTGCGACCTCGTGGAGAAGCAGCGCGAGTGGTTTCGTCAAGTTCCCACCGTGACGCTTCTCACTGCCGACTACCACGAGTTGCTAGCCAACCCCGACGTGGACGTCGTCTATGTCGCTGTGCCGCATAACCTGCATGAGGCCATCTACCTCGACGTGCTCAAGGCCGGCAAAGACCTATTTGCAGAGAAGCCATTTGGGATTGATCTGAAATCCGCCATTGCCATTGCTGAGGCTGCCAAGGCATCGGGCCGTTTTGTTCGTTGCAGCTCGGAGTTTCCGTTTCTGCCTGGCGCTCAACGCGCGTATCAGGCAGCAATCAGCGGAAATCTCGGCAAAATTTTGGAAGTGCATTCCGGCTTTCATCACAGCAGCGATCTCGATCCCACGAAGCCTGCCAACTGGAAACGCCAAGTTAAAACCTGTGGCGAAATCGGAGTCATGGGAGATCTCGGGATGCATGCTGTGCATGTTCCCTTCCGCGTGGGGTGGACTCCCAAACGCGTTTATGCGCAACTGCAAAAGATCTATCATGAACGTCCCGATGGCAAAGGCGGGATGGCATCTTGCGACACTTGGGATAATGCCATGCTGCATACCGAAGTGGAAATTGACGGCGCGGAAGTCCCGATGCGTTTCGAGATGAAGCGGCTCGCGCCCGGCGAGACCAATACTTGGTTCCTCGAAATTCTAGGTACTGAGGGAGGCGTGAAATACAGCACTAAAGAACCCAAAACTCTCTGGACGTTCGCTAGGGGTAAGGAGCAGCTCTGGCAAAAAACCGATTTGGGATTTCATGGTCCATTCCCGACCATTACCGGCGGGATTTTCGAGCCAGGATTTCCTGATTGCTTCATGCAAATGTGGGCGGCCTTCCTTGCAGAGCGTGCCGGAAAGTTGGATGGCAAATTCGGCTGTGTCACACCGGACGAAGCGGTTTTGAGCCATACGTTCTTTGCGGCCGCCTTGCGCTCACAGGCGGAGAAACGTGCCATAGACTTGTAGAATTTAACTCCCTTTCCAGATGAAACGCAGCGACATCAACTCTCTCATCCGATCTGCAGAAATGTGCTTCCAGTCTCATGGCTGGGCGCTTCCTCCTAACCCCAAATGGGACCTCACGGACTTTGGTCTCGGTGACTGGCGGCGGTATGGATTGGTCCTCGTCAATCTCGCCGAAGAACCCGAATACTGTGAAAAGCTCATGTATGCGCAGAAAGGCATGACGACACCCTCGCACACGCACAAAAAAAAGAAGGAGGACATCATCTGCCGCTGGGGACGACTCGCAGTGAGGGTGTGGTCCGGACATCCAGAGAAATCAACGGTCGCGCGGTTTTCGATTCCCGTAAATCACGAACTCGTGGAATGCATGTCGGATAGCATCATCGAGCTGGAAGCCGGCTCGCGCGTCACTCTCGTTCCCGGTGTTTACCATGAATTTTATCCACTCTCCGACGAGTGCATCATCGGTGAAGTTTCCACAGCCAATGATGACCAGCACGATAACTTTTTCCTAAACCCGGATATCGGAAGATACCCGGGCATTGAAGAGGACGAGCCCGCCATCGTTCGCCTCATCAGCGACAAGCTCAAATGAGCACGACTACCGGGATCATCGGGTCTGGAAACTGGATCGTCGACACGACCAAGATCATCGACATCTATCCGTCTCAGGACACGCTTGCCAACATCGGGTCCGAGGAGCGCAATAATGGCGGCGGGGCTTTCAATATTTTAATCGATCTCGCCCACCTCGGCGCGAAGTTTCCCCTTGAGGGTCTTGGGTTGATCGGGCGCGACGCGGAAGGCGATTGGATCATCGAGCAATGTAAAGCTCAAGGCATTCGCACGGATCACCTCGCGCGTCACCAGTCGGCCCCCACTTCCTACACTGACGTCATGACGGTCCGCTCCACCGGACGCCGCACGTTTTTCCATCAACGAGGCGCCAATCAATTTTTTGGTCCGGAGCATTTTCCATGGGACCAGTTGGGGGGTCGCATTTTCTATTTAGGTTACCTCCTTCTCTTGGATGTGATGGACGCTCCGGACGCCACTCATGGGACCGTGGCTGCGGGGGTGCTGCGCGCTGCGGGGCAGCGGGGGCTCTACCGCGTGGTGGATTTGGTCAGCGTTGAGCGTCAGGACTACAGCAACATCGTCAACCCGTCGCTGCCGGAAATCGACCTACTCATTTGCAATGAGCTGGAAGCATCCCGGGTCACGAGTGTCGCCACTCGCGACGATGCTGAGGAGTATTTGTCCACGGGCATTCAGGAGGCCGCACTCACATTGCTCCAACGCGGAGTCAGGGACTGGGTAGTCATTCATTTGCCCGAGGGTGCTTATGCCCGTTCATCCGCAGGTGAAGAAGTTTGGCAGGGACGCGTCCGGTTTCCGTCGGAAAAGATCGTCGGCGCCGCTGGAGCCGGAGATGCTTTTGCCGCCGGACTTTTGTATGGACTGCACGAAAAATACACGATGCAGCAGAACTTGCTGATGGGCGTGTGTGCCGCAGCAGCATGTCTGCGTTCAGCCACCACTTCCGGCAGCGTCTCCCATTTGGATGAATGTCTCGCGCTGGGGGCTGAGCACGGCCATCTCGCTTTTCCGTGACCTCATTTCTCTGCTGCGGTTTGATCGTCCGAATACCCATCCAGCCTAGCATCCATGTTTGCCCAAGAACGTCACAACACGATCAAGAAGATCGTACGGAAATACCGGCGGCTGAGCTTTGCGCAACTTCAGGAAATGGTGAATGTCTCACCTGCGACCCTGCGGCGCGACCTGACTGATCTGGAGAGGGGAGGCGAAATTCTTCGCGTTCATGGTGGAGTGCTGGATCCCGCTTACGTGCGATCAGAAATCTCGTTCGATGACCGGCTACTTCGGAACAGCGCTGCAAAAAAGGCAATCGCCACGAGAGCCGCCTCCCTGATTCCCCCGGGCTCAAGTGTGTTCGTGGATGCCGGATCAACCTGCCTCGAAGCAGGAAAGGCGCTTTTGAGCAGAAAAGATGTGCGAATCATCACCCATTCCGTTGCCCTCACGGCGCTCTCACTGCATGGGCAGGCTGAGTTCCTTTGCATCGGTGGAGAACTCCGCCGTGTGAGTGGTGCCCTTGTCGGGGGAAGTGCCCTGGGTGCACTCTCTGCGCTCCGCGCCGACTTCGCTTTCATTGGCGCCTCGGGAATGGATATGGAAGGCTGCTGGACCACTGAGGTTTCGGAGGCGGAAATGAAGGGGGCAATTCTCGCCCGCTGTCAGCGTAAAATCCTCCTGGCCGATTCCAGTAAGTGGCAGGAACCCAGTACGATTCGATTTGCGAAATGGACGGAGTTCCAAGGATGGGTGACAGACAAGAAGGTCGCACCCAAAGAAGGGCGTCTGCTGAGATGTTTGGGACTAGAGATCCACACGACGCCATAGCAAAGAGTAGTCGTCCTCAACGACCCCACGATGATTGTTCCGCAGTTTCGTAAAGGGAAATATCGACCCGATAGATCCCTTGGCCGTTGGTCGCGAGCGCCCAGCGGAGGTCGAGCTTGCCCGCGTAGTTCTTCGCCTGGGCCACGCCTTCCGTGAGCGGTTTATCCCATGCCTCTGCTTCGTTCATGCGGACGCGAGAGTGACACCGCTGAGTAGGGCAAAAAGCGGCTCGGTAATGTAAAAATTCGTTTTGCCGGACTTCTTTTTCCTGACCAGTCCTGCCAGGGCAAGCTGGTCCAGATATTTCGTAGCGGTAATTCTCGAGAGAGCTAACTCATTCTCGATAAACTCAATTTTCGCGTAAGGATACCGATAGAGGTTAGGTTCTTCGCTGTTTCCAGTGGGGTTGCGACTCCGTCAGCCCGGAGGGCTTGCGGAGATTAGCCGGTGGTGCCAACCCTGAGCTTTCTACACAACTTATTGGGAATAATAGCGAAGGACGATTAACGCAAAGGGCGGGGAAACATCAGGGCGGTTTGAGAACTCGCTGCCCGACTCGCTTGTGGGAGGACAACGAGCGCGCCGGGCATGAGCGGGAATTTGCGCTGTTTGCCGCCGGGTTGACTTCCGAAGAGGCGCCCCCTCTTTTTTTCTACCATGAAGAGCATAAAGGACATGAGGGGAGAGATGGCTGAGTAA
>JBDNGG010000223.1:0-1408 GCA_041689405.1 Terrimicrobiaceae bacterium
CCCAATGATCCGGAAGCCGTCGAAGCGTTCAAGGCGCAACGCTATCTGAGCGACGAGGATCTCGAAAAACTAAAAGCGACGGACGTTCTGCCCGAGCGCAAAGTTCAGGATTACCGCTCCAGCTACAACGACATCCGCGATTGGCTGCGCAAGGAAAAGAGTGCCAAGGAAAAGCAGGAGTCCACGGTGGATTGGGATGACGTCGTGTTTGAAATCGACCTGCTCAAGTCGCAAGAGATCAATCTGGATTTCATTCTGGAACTGATTTTCGAGAAAAACCAGAAGGTCAAAGACAAGGGTGCCTTGATCGAAGACGTGCGCCGAGTGATCCGTGCCAGCCTGGGCAACCGCGCCAAGGAAAGTCTCGTGGTGGATTTCATCAATCAAGCCGATCTGGATCAGTTCATCGACAAGACGAGTGTCATCGAAGCTTTCTTCGCCTACGCCCAAGCGGAACAAAAGCGAGAAGCCGAGACGCTCATCCAAGCCGAAAGCCTCAATGCGGATGCGGCCAAGCGTTACATTCTGACCTCGCTCAAGCGCGAATACGCCAGCGACAACGGCACCGAACTTAACGGTATCCTCCCCAAAATGAGTCCACTGAATCCGAAGTATCTCACGATGAAGCAAAGTGTTTTCCAGAAAATCGCCGCTTTTGTAGAAAAGTTTAAAGGCGTTGGAGGGGAGATCTGAGAATCGGAGATATTGAATCAGTGAGTAGGCTCAAAGCGCTCTAACTCCCATATTGAATGAAACTAGGGGTCAGTGTGCAAATCTTGACAAAATGTAAAGGAATGGAGATGTTGGAAAGATGGCTCGGCGTGTGCGAATCGAATACGGCGGGGCGTTTTATCACGTCATGGCGCGGGGGAACCGGCGCGAGGCAATATTTTTAGACGATGAGGAAAGGCGGTTTTTCCTGCAGGCGCTTTCGGAGGCCTGCGAAAAGACGGGGTGGCGAGTGCATGCGTGTCTGCTGATGGGCAACCACTATCATCTGTTCATCGAGACGCCGGAAGCCAACCTTGTGGAAGGCATGAAGTGGCTGCAGAACACGGTGACGCGACGATTTAATATCCGTCACCGGCAATGGGGGCGGCCCTTTGGAGATCGTTACAAAGCGGTGATCGTGGAGGGGGAACTCCCGGCGTATTACGAAACATTGATGAACTACATCCATTTGAATCCCGTGCGAGCAGGATTGGTGAATGTGGAGAAAGGAGAGAGCATCCTGGATTACCCTTGGAGCAGCGTGGCAGGGGGCTATGCCCCATAAGCGCTAACTTAAGGATTGCAGCCATCGATTTTTTGGGATATTTTCGATCTCGAGATGCACGAGCCAAACATATCCGATACTAATTGGGACTATTTACTGACGCTTCTGCCAGCGGACTGGCAGCAGTTGGCC
>JBDNGG010000224.1:0-8508 GCA_041689405.1 Terrimicrobiaceae bacterium
TAAAAGGAAGATCGTGCCGATTGATTGCCGGGAATTAATCTGGGGGCTTGGCGCCTTCCATTGCCTCACCCAGCAGCAGCCAGCCGTGTAGTAAGGCAACCGAGTAGTTACTTCTTCCGGATCATCCAGTAAATTTCGCCAGGCCACCCGGGGAACATCGCGCCCCACCACAGGTTAAATCGCAGCCACGCGGGAGAATTCTCTAGTCGCGATCCTTTGCTGCGCATAAAAAATGCGCCACTCATGAACTCGACGGTGCATCCCGACTGCTCCGCCATGCGGCGCACCCGTCCCGGAGAGAAAATACTTACGTGGCCCATGGGCTTGGCCGTCTTGCGCACGGCAGCCTCGCGTGATTGCACCAGCATCCCGGGCAGCACCGGAAACCCGCCAATAACGATGCCTCCGGCGCGCAGACCCGAGACGACCTTACGCAACGCCTCCTCCGGCTCGAACAAATGCTCCAACACATGCAGCATCACAGCCGCATCGTATTCGCCGGGGAGTGCAAAATCCGGCGCCTCAAGATTGGCTTCAAAAAAATCATCGTATCCAGCCTTGCGCAGCTTTTCCTCCAACATCACCACGTCAACGGCAGTCCACCGGGCGAACGTCGGCACCACGGGTGTCGATTTAACAAATTCGAGAAACTGCCCGGTATGCACGCCGACCTCGGCCACATCCATCGGCCGTCCCAACCGGTCCGCCTCGACGCGCAGCAAGTGGTAGCCGAACCAGTAGCGAAGTAATCGCACAGGATACCGGACGGATTTTGCTTCGGCGGTGATACCAAAGCGCTTGGTGCGGACGACCGGGTTATCTGCCAAAAAGGCGAAATCCCAGCCCAAGGATGGACAGGCAGTAGTGCTCAAGCTCTGATTGCATCTTACAAGATCGCTAATCGGTCAAGAGCGTCTTTGGGATTCCGCTTGCTCGCGGGTCACATCTGGCTGCGGAAGATCTCGAACACCGCCGTATTATCGAGAAATCCCCTGAGATTCTCCGACCCCGGACCCCGACCGGCAGCGATGGTATCTTCGGCCACTCCAGCACCTGCGGAAGCAGCCACCGCCGCAGGCTCGATTACCGCTGGTGCATCCGGCTCACTACCATCCAGCCCCCCGGGCCCCGTGGACCATGTGATAAACGGAAGTCCCTGAGCATTTTTCCCAAGAATAGAAACTCCCCGGTCGTTGGTGAATGGGTAACCATTCAACCGAAATCCGGCGACGGATTGTTTGCCGCAGGCCACGATGAGAGTGTTGTTGCCGGAATATTCGATGGCGGCGCCGATGGCCTCATCCAATTCCAAGATCTCGCGCAACATGCGCTCGCCTTCATTATTGTGACAGGCTTTGGCAATGAGTCCCGCATCCACAATCAGCAGGTATCCCTTCTGGTTGTATTGGAGTAGCTCGATCGCACGGCGAACCATGGATGCCAGCGAGGGTTGGGAATCCGGCACTTCATTGGAGCCGGCAAATTTTAGATTTCCCTCGCTGAATAGACCAAAAACCCTTGGCGCACGCCAGGCTGGGGTATTTTCCAGTTCCGCTTGAGAGCGCACGACATCATATCCTTGGCGCCGCAGCTCCAAGATCAAATCCTGACCATCCGATCTGCGTCCCCCCTTACTCTCCGGCAAAAAGTCAGCTTCACCCCCGCCGAGCACGACATCAAACATCTCGCCCTGCTGGAGTTGTTTCGCGAGATTTTCATGGGCCAGCGGGTCTTGCTCATGGGCATAGAATGCTGCCGCCGTAGCATCGGTGAGGGCCACGTTGGAAACCACGCCGGTTGCGCGGCCAGCCCGGCGCGCGAAATCCACGAGTGACTCAAGCGACTCGCCACCAGCGGTGATTGCGAGGCTCCGGTTATTGACTTTGACCCCGGTGGCCAGTGCGCTTGCCGCAGCCGCTGCGTCAGGAACCGCGAAATCATTGGCGGAAGTGCGGAGCAGAGCGATCTCGCGCAGACGTTCAAGATATAGCGGCGCCTCCGCTCCGCCCTTAAAAATACGCGCGGCGGCAATCTGTCCGGTAGTCAGACCATCCCCGATAAACAAGATTAGTCCGAAGGGTCTTTGCACGACCCAGTTGGTGTAATATAGGGCACCCCCGGCGACAAATACACCAAGGCAGGACAAAGCTATCAAACGGTTTCGGACTTTAATCGACATGAGGAACTACCACGCTTGCACCACAGATGGGGACATTTGGCAACCTTTCCCCGCAAATTCCTTGCTGTTACGCATCCGTACTTGAGCGCCTCCCAATGCTGGGCTATCGATTATACATGATCCAAGACGTCCGATTTGACCACCTCGCCCGGGTTCTCACCTCCCACTCGACCAAGCTAGTCCCGGGTGATAAAGTTTTGATCGATTGCTTTGACATCCCTGAAGCATTCGTCATCCCGCTCGTGCGGGCCGTGCGGAAGGCAGGGGCCACTCCATTTGTGCAAATCCATCAAGCTCGGATCTCGCGTGAGATCGCACGCGAGGCGACCGAAGAACAACTCAACATCCAAGCGACAGTCGAGTTGGCAAGAATGAAAAAGATGGACGCCTACATCGCCATTCGCGGAAGCCACAATGTGACCGAACTTTCCGACGTGCCCGAAGACCGAATGGCATTGGTGAATTCCAAAATGCGACCGGTGATGGATTGGCGGATCAACAAAACCCGTTGGGTGGTTCTGCGTTGGCCCACCCCGTCCATGGCGCAACTCGCGCAGATGAGCACCGAGGCATTCGAAGACTTTTATTTCCGGGTCTGCACGCTCGACTACTCCCGCATGACACCAGGCATGAACGCACTCAAAGCGCTCATGGATAAAACCGATCGCGTCCACCTCAAGGGCCCGGGCACGGACCTTCGTTTCAGTATTAAAGGAATCGGAGCCGTCACCTGCGGTGGAGACAGAAACATTCCCGACGGCGAGGTTTTTTCCTGCCCCACAAAAACCAGCACGGAAGGCCACATCACGTTCAACGCACCGACCGTGTATCAAGGCATTGCCTTCGACAATATCCGGCTGGAATTTGAAAAGGGCCGCATTGTTTCGGCGACAGCAAACAATACCCAGGCGTTGAATCACATTCTCGATACGGATGCAGGCGCGCGCTACATCGGCGAGTTCGCGATTGCGTTCAACCCGCACATCCTCCACCCGATGCGGGATATTCTTTTCGACGAAAAAATCGCTGGATCCTTCCACTTCACTCCCGGCAAAGCGTACAGCGTCGGAGGCAACGGAAACCACAGCAACATCCACTGGGACATGGTCAACATCCAACGCCCCGATTACGGCGGCGGAGAAATCTGGTTCGACGGGAAGCTCATCCGCAAAGACGGTATATTCGTCCCTGCCTCGCTGAAAAAATTAAACGCCGATTACCTGCTGAAATAACGCCGTGGCAATGTGCCACATAAATGAAAGCAAATCGGGGCGGCGGGATTCGAACCCACGACCTCCTGGTCCCAAACCAGGCGCTCTACCAAGCTAAGCTACGCCCCGAAACGGCTGAATTTCCACTTGCGAAATAAAGCTCACCCATCAGGCGGTCTCCACTCGCAGCGAAAGAAATAGGTAATCATACCACGACAGGTTGTCCAGAAAAATTCAATCCCCGCAACAGTCCGACTGGCCACCAAGGGCTGAATAGCCTGTGGTTCTGGATATGATATTCAAAAGAGGACTGGAAACATCCACCTCCTCCGCAGAGATCCTCCAGAAGCTGTAGGCTTTCTCGGACCGGATTCTGCGCATTGCACCCGGGGCGGAAGAGATTTTGACGGTTGCGGAAACGTCACCGGATGAGCCCACCGTACACCTCGCGTGCGGGCTCTTTTGGCTATTCGGTCAAACGCGCGGAGCACAGGATCAAGCGTCCGCAGCATTGCAGCAAATCCCACCCGGCTCACTCAGTCTTCGGGAAATGCAGTGGCTCAATGCGCTCAGGCTCTGGCATCAAAAAGACTTCGCCTGCGCCGCGGAAACGCTGGAGGCGCTGACCCATGAATAGCCCGCAGACCTCCTTGCCGCCAAGGCTGCGGAGTTCCTTGCCATGGACGTTTTTGCTCATGAGCTCTGCGGGGACGGCATACGAGCTCGTCGCATGGCCGAACGCGCTTTAGAAATTACCCCCCGCAATCCGTGG
The DNA here is from genome assembly GCA_041689405.1 of Terrimicrobiaceae bacterium. GTDB lineage: Bacteria > Verrucomicrobiota > Verrucomicrobiia > Chthoniobacterales > JAATET01 > JBDNGG01. The sequence goes on from JBDNGG010000224.1 coordinate 4,163, forward strand.
GCGCACCATGCGTTGGAGCATGTGCTTCTTTGGGAGGGAAATCCTGAGGCCGCCATTGTTGTTATGGAACGCTGGATTGCCGACTGGGAGGCTAGCGCGCGCTCCATTCATTCTCATAATTACTGGCATCTTGCTCTGGCACAACTCGACTGGTTGGAGGTTGAAAAGGCGTTTGCGGTTTTTGATGCGCAGGACGATATTTTTCGATGCGCCCACATCGATAGCCTGCGGAAATCGGGACGCGATAGCGAAGCGACCGCATTGCTGAAAGCACGCATGGCTGCAAAAACACCCAGCCCGCTCAAGGAAAGCTTGGTTTAATTTAAGCGCCATGCAGGGTAACCGCGAACTTACAGTTTCCCTGCATCCTTATCGTTTGACTTGACCAGGAACTCCGAGAAAGTCGTAATTCAAACTCTAGCTACAATATGAGCAATTTCACTGTCGGCACCTATCTTGCCATACGTCTCGCCCAAGCCGGTGTCCGCGAATTTTTTTCGGTGCCCGGAGACTTCAACCTCGTCCTGCTTGATGGCATTCTAAAGGAACCTCAGTTGCGGATGATCGGATGCTGCAACGAACTCAATGCCGGATATGCAGCAGACGGTTACGCGCGGGCCACCGGAGGGCTAGCTGCCGTGGTGGTGACTTATACGGTGGGCGGTCTCAGCGTGATCAATGCCACGGCGGGCGCTTACTCGGATGACCTCCCGGTGTTGGTGATCTCGGGTGGACCAAATACCCACGACGCCCCCGAAAACCACCTGCTCCATCACACAACGGGGGAGCAGGATTTTTTCCAAGCCTCACGCTGTTTCGCGCCGGTCGTTGCGGAAGTTTTCCAAATCCAGCACCTCGCGGATGCGGCTCAAAAGATTGATGCAGCAATCACGACTTGCCTGGCCCGGAGCAAGCCGGTTTATTTGGAGATTGCCTGCAACTTGGCTGGCTGTCCACTCTCTGCCCCAACTCCCCTCGCGCTTCCTCCCGCTCAACGCCCTCCCGATTCCTGCGCGTTGGATGCTGCCGTCGAAGCAGCGGCAGCACGCATCCAGGCGGCCGTGAAACCGGTGCTCGTGGCAGGAGTCAAACTCCGTCGGGAGAAGGCAAGTGCAGCATTCTTGCGACTCGCAGACGCGCTCGGCTGTGCCGTTGCGGTGATGCCCGATGCGAAGGGACTGTTTCCCGAAGACCACCCTGCCTTCATGGGCACATATTGGGGTGAGGTCAGCAGCCCCGGCTGCTCCCAAATCATCGAGTCAAGCGACTGCCAAATTTTCGTCGGCCCTGTGTTCACCGATTATACGACTGCGGGCTGGACCACCCTTACTCCCACATCGAAGCTCGTGCATGTGGGACCAGACTTCCTTCGTCTTGCCGACGCTGAATTTTCGGCACTGAGGCTGACGCCCTTTCTCGAAGCTCTTGCTGAAAAGGTTTCGAGCAACGACACAGCTCTCGTGAGCTACCGCCGTCAGCACGAACCAATAGCACCGCAGGTCGCGGCTTCGCCAAATGTCCCCTTGGCACTCCGCGAACTTCGCCGGCAAATTCAAGACCTGATCGATGAAAATTCCGATCTTGTCATCGAGACAGGTGACTCGTGGTTTAATGGGCAAAAATTGAAGCTTCCCGCCGGATGCCGCTACTTTTTCCAGATGCAGTATGGCTCGATTGGTTGGGCTACGGGCGCGACGTTGGGCGTATCACTCGCAGGGTCGAGCAAACGTCGGACCATTGCACTAATCGGCGATGGATCTTTCCAGCTCACCGCACAGGAGGTGTCCACCATGATCCGCTACCAAGCAAATCCAATCATCTTCCTCTTGAACAACCGGGGCTATACGATTGAGGTCGAGATCCATGATGGCCCCTACAACAACATAAAAAACTGGGACTACGCCGGGCTGATGCATGTTTTCAACGCGGGTGAAGGCAATGGGCTCGGACTCAAAGCTTCGACTGCCGGCGAACTGGCAAGCGCCGTCTCGCAAGCGAGCGCACACGATGGACCCGTATTGATCGAATGCACGCTGGACCGAGACGATTGTACAGCGGAACTCCTGGAATGGGGAAGCCGCGTAGCCGCCGCAAATGGCCGCGCCTGATTGCTGCGGCCCATACTCGTTCTGAATTTTCAAGTATCGCCAAACTTGAGAGGGAGATTCAGCAGAGCATGGAGGAACTGGAGGGGATACGGTGAGTAGTGGCACGGGCGTCCCGCCCGATGCCGATCACAAATTTGGCGAGACACTCAGGTCACACCACATAGCTAGCGCTTCTTACGCCGAAGACGGCGACTCTGCGGGCAGGATGCCCGAGCCACTTACGCGCTCAAATCTGTGCCTGAAGGTGGCGGCCTCAAGTTGGTCCTTAATACCTTACGGCGGCAATTTCTAGGAAATGGAAACTGGCGGATGGGCAGGGATTCGAACCCTGGGTTCCGATGAAGGAACACACGCTTTCCAAGCGTGCGCAATCGACCACTCTGCCACCCATCCATGGTGCGAAGTTCGAAACCATATCTTTTTGGCTGCGGAAGACAATAAAAGATCGCGCCTGATTAAAACTCAATTCACCTCAGGCGGAACTTGCTGAAACGGATCCTACTTATTCAAGCGCGCGCTCGGAGCCTCCCGCAGGGCCTTTCGACTGGATGAGTCGGCGAAAGCTGCGATGGTTGCCCGATGGCCGTCGAATCAAAGTTTCCTGAAGAACAATCCGAGGATGGTTCATTCACCCGGCAAGAAGATGAATTTCGGAACTGGGTGAGTTCAGATCCGACCTCCCGTCACCCGGTCGCCGCCAGCCGCTATCACCTCTACATTTCTCTCGCCTGCCCGTGGGCAAGCCGCACGCTCATCGTGCGAAATCTGCTGCACCTTCAGCAGGCGATCGGGGTCACCGTCGTGGACCCCGTTCGCGACGAGAAGGGATGGGCATTTCGGGACGGACCGGGGTTCTCGACGGATCCCGTGAATGGCTTTCATTTCCTCAGCGAGGCGTATCATGCAACCAAGCCGGAGTTTTGCGGGCGGGTGACCGTACCGGTCTTATGGGACGAGGTGGCTGGAGAAATCGTCAACAACTCGGAGGACGACATCTGCCGGATGCTAAACGACGTTTTTGCGCCTCTGGCTGGGTGCGATTTAGAGCTCTTCCCTACCGATCTGGAACCCGCGCATCGCGAGTTGTCAGCGTTGATTAACGACAAGGTAAACAATGGCGTCTACAAAGCGGGGTTTGCGTCCACCCAAGCGGCCTACGAACAGCCATGCCGGGACCTATTTTCTGTGCTGGATGAGCTAGAGTCGCGGCTGTCACAAAACCGCTTTCTTTTCGGAAACCGGATCGTGGAAGCGGACTGGCGTTTATTTTGCAGCTTGGTTCGTTTCGATGCAGTCTATCACGGCCACTTCAAATGTAACCTGAGACGAATCGTTGATTACCCGAACCTCCAAGGGTATTTACAGGATCTCTATCAACAACCGGGCATTGCAGAGACGGTGAATTTTGACCACATCAAGCGGCATTACTACTTCACCCACGATGACATCAATCCCACCCGCATCGTCCCGCTCGGCCCGAACGTCAGTCTCACAGGCCCACATGGGCGCGGAAAATGACGCCCGCAATCTTAATGTGGGGTCAGGAAGCTTTCCGCATTAGCACCCTCAATAATTGCTGAATCGGGGACATACCCCCGCTGGTGTCGTACCCCCCGTGTATAATGGGGCGCAATGACCCTGCAGTTATTTCGAAAGTCGCAAGCCCTCATCTCCTCGACAAAAGACATTCGGGGAGAGCGGGAGTCGATCCTCGACGGGGGCAAATGATTTAATTATATCCAAGACGGTGTCGTTCTTATTCGCCGCTTCTGAAATGCCAAACAAATCTCCAGATCAGGAAGCTTTGCCCACACGTGAGGATCTCGCCGAGGAGCTCCTTCTTTCCAAGATGGAGGAGTATTCCGAGGGTTTCTTCTGCGCGGGTTGGTTCAGTGGTCTGGAGTTCGACCTGTGGCAGGCCGCCGACTTGGGCCTGCCGAACAAGACACAAAAGCATGAGGTGACTCTCAGCCGCAAGCTCCGCGCATTAGGACGGATCGCCGGGGGTTGGTGGGTCATTGAGGACGAAACTTGCCCAGACGAGGATAGCCCCTTTTTCATTCCTGTGGAACGATGGAATCAAATCCTGTCGGAGCGAAACCCTGGTAAATGAAACGGACATTCGTCGCATCTCAATTGAAATGGAACAGAGCATAGTCCGTATCCTTCGGGGTTCCGCAGAGAGAGGACTTCCGTGTCTGCTAAGTGGGGAAAACGCGGTGATCTTGCTCGGTTATA
>JBDNGG010000225.1:0-1850 GCA_041689405.1 Terrimicrobiaceae bacterium
CAGAAGTACTCTTCTGCCGATGAGCTTTTCAAGAGCTGGGACGAGTGAAGACGATTTACGAAACCAGCCAATTCAGGAAAGATATTAAAAAACTCAAAAAGCAAGGAAAGCGGATTGATAAACTCAAAGAGGTTGTCGTACATCTTGCTGGCGGAGAACCTCTTGAACCCCGCTTTCGGGACCATGCATTGATCGGAATCATGAAGGGATCAAGAGACTGTCATATCGAACCCGACTGGTTGTTGATTTATCGAACGGATGGGGATTCTCTATTTCTTGAACGCACTGGCAGCCACAGCGACCTATTCAAAAAATAGTTCCCAACATTAACGGGTGTAGCGGAGGCGAGGAACGAGCCCTCCGACTGCACCGCTGGTTGAACAAGCCCGGTTGATAAGGGGTGGGCGAGTATGCTTTTTATGTTTGAGATGGCCGAAGGGATCAGGCCTATAATTTAAATATTGTTAGGGCGTAAAAAGCCTGCGGGACTTCACATTGATGGCAAGAAAACCGGGATTGGAATTCGAGGGGGCGATTTATCACGTGATCAATCGGGGGAATGACCGGAAGGATCTATTTGGGGAAAGGGGAGCCGCCACTGCATTTGAGAATGCTCTGTTTGAAGCCTGCGTGAAGTGCGGGTGGAAAATTCACGCCTACGTGATGATGAGTAATCATTTTCACCTCGCTGTCGAAACACCGGAGGCGAATTTGGTGAGTGGAATGGCATGGCTGCAGGGGACTTTTGCCAACCGCTTCAACCGATTTTATGGCGAGCGAGGACATGTGTTTCAAAGCCGCTACAAAAGCATGCTGATTGAAGAGGGGCGTCCGCTTCTGGGCTTGGTGAACTACATCCACCTCAATCCCGTGAGGGCGGGGATTCACGGCGTCGAGGACTTCAAGGATTATCCTTTCTCGAATTACCCGAAGTTTTTTCAAGAGAATCCGCCTCTGTGTTTGAGCCGGGCACGGTTTTTGGGTGCTTTGGACTTTCCGGACACAGTGAAGGGAATGAGGAAATACGCCGAATATCTTGAGACAGCGGAGGAAAGCGATCCGAGTAAACACGATGAACTCTCCCAGAGGTATTGTTCGGGGTGGGCATTGGCCTCGCTCGATTACCGTAAGGAAATCAAAGCGCTGTATGCCGGGATTCCGGAAAAAGAAGGTTGGCAGAGGGACGAGGTCCGCGAGCTGAGGGAAGGGAAATGGGAAATGGAACTCAAGAAGTTGTTGAGGTGCGCCCGAAAAACGCATGATGAGGTCTTGGCTGCTCCAAAATCTGCAGCGTGGAAAATCAAGATCGCCTGTGAATTAAAACGACAAACCACGGCCACTAATCCCTGGATAGCAAACGCGCTCTCCATGGGGCACCCCAGCCGAATACCCAATCTGATAGCGACATTTAAAATATAGGCCTGACCCCCTCCGGTCGTTACACTTCAAACGTTCGGAAATGAATTGACGGTATGTTGCAAATGCAACATGTTTCATCCATGAAAACTGCCGCAATCCACAGTCGCATCAGTCCAGATATCAAGGAGCGGGCCGAAGCCATTCTTAACCAGCTTGGCTTGAGTCCGACAGAGGCTATTCGGATGTTTTACACTCAGATCACCCTCCGCAATGGATTACCATTTGAAGTCGAGATTCCGACCTCCGCGACTGTTACCGCGATTGAGGATTCCCGCACGGGGAACAAGCTGCAGAAGTACTCTTCTGCCGATGAGCTTTTCAAGAGCTGGGACGAGTGAAGACGATTTACGAAACCAGCCAATTCAGGAAAGATATTAAAAAACTCAAAAAGCAAGGAAAGCGGATTGATAAACTCAAAGAGGTTGTCGTAC
>JBDNGG010000226.1:0-2982 GCA_041689405.1 Terrimicrobiaceae bacterium
CCATCAGTCCCAACCTTTCGATCAATTGAGGGTTACGACAAAACTCCGCTGCTCCCGAGAGATGAAATGGAATGGACGAACCTGCGCATGTCTCCCAATAGCTCGGATTACGATAGAACCCTGTGCCTTGACTAACGGGCACCTCATTCATCAGAGGATCATATTCAACCGCCCGTTGCTTCTCCTCCGAGGTCTGGAAGCAATACCGGGCCGCCTCATGACGGACAGACCCATCCAAATTCAGATAATCCAAAAACAGCCGCTTTTCCTCATCATAACCAAACAACGAAACCGCCACGGCGGCTCGCTCACCCATCGAATGGAGGCGGGTTGCAAGCTTCTCGGCACCCGGGCGCTCCGTGAGAACCTTCGCTGCCAGTAGCCATTGCCCGGCGGCTAGAGCCAACCCCCGGCACTCGACCCAGGCACCGGCCTCCATCGGGACACCAAATTTCTGCTCACCAGCCCCGAAGAAATTTGGAACAAGCCCGGACTCCGGGTCTTGCACGTTGGCCCATTTTTCAGCCATCCGGTCTGCCCAGGTCAGGCACTCCGGGTCACCCGTGCTGGCCCACCCGAAGGCCCAAAAAAGAATTAGACTGGATGCGGCGCTTTCGAATCCGCAGTGAGAGTTATTTCGTGTCAGCACCGGGTTATCGTCTGCATCGTCGAAGCCGTAGGCACAGTATCGGTTGAAGTCCATGCTCGCGGGATCTGTCACCAACCCGCGAAACGTGGCGCGGATCCAACGATGCGTCTGCTGCGGATGGTGTTTCCAAAAGCGTTCGAGGTGCATGTCCGTTCGCGGCCCGGTGTTGATTGGCTTAAAACGTGGCTCGTCTGCTGCGGCCCCTTTGCTGTGAGGGAGCGCATGAACGACGTCGAGATCACATTCTTCGCTGAGGAAAGGCAGACCGCTGGATTCATCGAAGCCGCACAACGCATAAGCCTCCACCATTCCAACCGCCAAAAGGCCGTATTGCGCGTCGCCTGTCAGCTCGGAAAGCAAATCCAAGGTTGGCCAGAGTTCGTGGTCTGCGCGGAAAGTTTCTATCTCCAAAGGCTCCTCCGGGAAACGGATTGAGGCATACCTCTCCCCCGTGCGGTGCAGCAGCGATCGATACGCGCGGTGACCCGATCCACAAGTGGTGACGAAGGGAACAGCTCCCATGTGGCTTGGCAAGTGACGTGTCTGTGACGAAATGATCAGATCAATCGCCGACCGGGCCGCATCAAGCCAGGAGCCCACAGCCTTGTCGGATGACCCGGATGACATAACCTTGGAGTCACGCAGTGCGAATGGAGCCGCAGCCGTCTCTTCCGGTCCGCAGCGGACCTCGATGCGGTAGTATCCGCCTGGCAATCCCACCAAAGGAATCTCAAATGCCATCTCCTGCCGGGCACCGCTCGCTGGCAACTCCTCAATCCAGACTGGAGTTGACGAAGACTGGGCATACACGGCGACAACGATTTTCCCACCAAATGAGTCCCCTGGCTTGATCCTGCCTTTCAGCGAAGTCCTGCCATCCAAAATCGAGTGGGAATCGAGATCCACACGCAAACGACCTGACTCCAAAACCTGGCGTTGTTGAGCTCTGGCCATGACCGCAATTTCAAGCGGCGAAACCACCACTGGGAGAACCTCGGACAAAAGCACCTTCCCATGGAACGGAGCGATGACCTCGTGGCGAAAATCCCCACTCACCTTTTTTTCAACGGCTATTGTGCCATTAACGTAAAGACTGGCCGTCTCACCGTTCCAGGTTGCTGCGAGGTGATGGCACCCCGGAGGGATACCATGGCGGCCAAGGAGCCCAATGGTGCCCCGCCCGGTATCGAGTTGGAAGAAGGGTTGCATGTCCGCCCCACCCGAGTCGCGCACTTGTTTGATCAAGCTCAATCGAAATCCCACATCCCCGCGATCACTCGGCCGGGAGAGAACGATGAAGGGGCCATCGCCCTCTTCCTCCAGCGTCTGAATCCAAACGAGAACCGTCATCTCGCACAATCCGCTGAAAATCCCAACGGGCAGTTCAGGGCTCGAGGTAAGGATGGAGTTTGATATGATTCCAAAGGAGTTCCTCGCCAGGTTCGCCACCGGGCTCTCCGCTGTTTTTCCAGTCTGACAAAATCAACTCTGCGGTTTCCTCTTTAGCGCGGAATACATACTGATGGTAATTCCAGTAATAAGGATGGTTGCTGTCGAAGCCATCGTGTTTTATAGGCATATACCTCGCACCAAGTGCCTGAAAGTGAAGTTCAGGAAGCATCTCCACTCCATCGATTTGGACATTCACCGCGTGAGCATATTTGTTGGATTTCTTATTCAGGAGGTCTTGATGATTGCCTGTAAAGAATCGAAGCACGTAGAGACCTCCAGGTCTTAATTTCTGAAGGGTTTGGGATACCCGGTTGGGGCCGATCTTGCTTCTTTTTGTCAACAAGGCACCGTCGCCGTGTGCCGATGCCGCAACATTCGGATCGTGCCCGGGAGCGGTAAGAAAGCGACCCTGAAGTCTGCCGAAACCTTTGGCATTCACCGCAAAGACCGAGGGGGTTGGATCCACTTCTGCGGGTTCAACCTTCCAGTCATCCAATCCCTCGGCAAAGTCGGGATTTTGGACATGCGGTAAAATATAGGGCGTGTCCAACACGCGACTGGTTTTTCCTTCGATTGCATAGTGGCGGACGAGTCTGGAAAAGAGCCTGAGTTGGTCCTCACTGCAATACGGGGTGTAATATCCCATGAGGCCGGATGTGCCGCTGAACACCGGATCCGTGGCAACATAATGCATCTGGCGATCAAGATGTGTGTAAAAATCGACGTGGGGATAATCGTCAAATGTCGCTGGTGGTTGAGCCATCAGGCTGAGGCAGACCATCTGCAAGGTCGAGGCAGATCCAGGTGCGGCTTTTTCCCACTGAGCCCGCCGGGCGCTTTGCCTTTCCCCCAAGCGTTCCGGAAGATTATGATCCTCAGGG
>JBDNGG010000227.1:0-14121 GCA_041689405.1 Terrimicrobiaceae bacterium
CCTCCGCGAACCCACGGCAGGCACTGCTGATGCTGGCAAGCGGCGATTGCCACATGCGCGTGAGGATCGTGCGCAGGCGTGCATCCAAGCGTGCGTCGCCCAAGTCCGTGCTCTTGAACTCGCTCTCAATCCACTCGCTCATAATCCTTGCTCCCCTCCCATGCAAGCACCTCCGCTAAGCGGAGCGCAGAGCACTTTGCGAAAATCTTTTCCCAGCGGGCGTAGCCAGATCCGCTTGCGGGGTTGCCGGGCAATCGCAGCTCGGGTCGTCCAGCGCGCGGCGGCTATCTCCTCGCGAACCGCCCGCAGGCCTTCCACACCGAAGGTTCTTCCCAAGAGAAACTTGGGTTAACCGACCAGGATTTTGATTTTTATCGAAATGTAAACGATTCGCAATGACGTCAGAGCTTTTGGGTTGAAAATCTGGATTTGCAAGCACCGGCGAATTGAAGATGTGCCTTGATCAAAAGTCCCAATGCTGCCGAAGGTTCACCAGATCGGTCACCAGACCGGTCCATCCCGTTTGATGACTGGAACCACATCCGCGCCCGGTTTCCGCGTGAAAATACTCGTTGAATAAAAGCAGATCCTTCCAGTGGGGATCATTGGCATAGAGCGGTTGATCACCGTGACAGGGCCGCTGCCCATCCGGTTGAATCTCAAAAAGGGAAATCAATCGGTCTGCAAGCAATTCTGCCGCCTTCCCCAGCGATACAAATTTACCAGAGCGCGTGGGGAACTCGACCTGAAATTGGTCGCCGTAGAAGCGATGGTAGGTCCGCAGACTCTCGATAATCAGGTAGTTCACGGGCATCCAGATCGGTCCTCTCCAGTTAGAGTTGCCTCCAAACATGCCGGTTGTTCCCTCGCCGGGCTCGTAATCCACAGAATATGGAACCCCATGCGCCCAGTAAACGTAAGGCGATTTTTCGTGGAATTTCGACACGGAGCGAATCCCGAATGGCGAGAGAAATTCCTCTTCATCAAACATATATTTCAGAATCCGCTCAAGATGTTCACGGGTCGGGATCGAAAGCAAGTGACTCGCGGTTCCGTCCCGACCATCGCCCGGTTGGGACACGTGCTTTACGAGCACCGGGTGGTTTTTGATGAACCAACCCAATCGGCTTGCGAATTCGGGACATCGGGCGAGATACGAATCCGGTATGATTGTTGTCGCGAGCAACGGCATGAACCCGACTATCGATCTTATGCGCAAGGGTTCGTGTTTCCCATCGACCTCGAGCATATCGTAATAGAACCCATCCTGTTCGTCCCAGAGGCCGGTGCCACCGAGGTCGTTCATCGCATGTACGATGCGAGCAAAATGCTCCACGAACTTCGATGCCATGTCCTCATAGACGGGGTCTTTTTGGGCGAGTTCGAGCGCTATCGATAGCATTTGGACGCAATAGAATGCCATCCATGCCGTGCCGTCAGCTTGCTTGAGGACACCGCCCGTCGGCAGAGGTTTGGAGCGGTCGAAGACACCCACATTATCGAGGCCGAGGAAGCCGCCAGAGAAGAGGTTATTTCCGTCCAGATCCTTGCGGTTCACCCACCAAGTGAAGTTAATCAGCAGCTTTTGAAAGACACTTTCGAGGAACCGGTCGTCGGGCTCATCTAATAACCATGGCAGCCGGTAAACTCTCCATGCGGCCCATGCGTGGACGGGTGGGTTCACATCCGAGAAATTCCATTCATAGGCAGGGACCTGGCCGTTCGGATGCATGTACCATTCACGAAGCATCAGGACGAGCTGCTGCTTCGCTAACGGCGGATCGACAAACGAAAGCGAAATCGCGTGGAATGCCAGATCCCACGAGCAGTAGTAAGGATACTCCCATTTGTCGGGCATGGATAAGACATCCCGGTTGAACAAGCTTTCCCAGTCGGCGTTGCGGAGGGCGTGACCAGCCGGTGGTGGCGGCTGCGTGGCATCTCCCTCACTCCACTCGGTCTGGATCAGATTATAAAACTGCTTCGACCATAACATCCCTGCGTAGCCTTGACGGAGGATAGCGCGGTGAGATGCGGATTGGGTGCGGTCGATCCGGGCGGTGTAAAATGCGTCGGCTTCCCGCTTGCGCTCGGCGAATTCTGCGTCGAATCGCTCGTCCAGCGGGGCAGCCAGCACTTCCTCTGCGACGGTCAGGCGGAACCGTAATGTGACTTCCCCGCCGGCTGGAATGTTCAAAATGTAGTGTGCTGCAGCCTTAGTACCTGTCTGAGCCGGATTCACGGCGGACGTCTTGCCGTGGATCACGAAATCGTGAAATGCATCCTTCACAAACGGGACCTCATTCGGGACCTGATACAGCCGCTCGCGATTGGTTTCATTTTCCGTAAATAAAAATCCAGGGCTGCTATTTCCGCCCGGCGATGCGCCGAAATCCATAACATATTCACCCATCTTCTCATGCGTGCATCGGAGTCGATTGGACCCGTCTTGGCGAATTTCAGGACGTGTCGTACATTCCTCTCGCATCTCTCCCCAGGCCCATGTATTGCGATACCAGACTGTTGGCAGTACATGGAGCGGGGCAGAGTCCGGACCTCGGTTTACGATACGGATACGGATGAGGATATCCCGGATCGATGCCTTCGCATACTCGACAAAGACGTCAAAATACCGGCCCTCATTGAAGACCCCCGTATCTTCAAGCTCGTATTCGGGCTGCATGCGGGAGCGCCGTGCATTTTCTGCAATCAGGTCTGCATACGGAAATTCTGCCTGAGGGTATTTATACAGTGCCCGGCAATACGAATGCGTGGGTGTCGCATCCAAATAGTAATAGTTTTCCTTTACGTCCTCCCCATGATTTCCCTGCGGCCCACTCAACCCGAAGAGCCGTTCCTTCAAGATGGGGTCACGGCCATTCCAGAATGTCGGAGCAAAACACAGACGTCCAAATCGGTCGCAAATCCCAAGAATTCCATCCTCTCCCCAACGATAGGTTCGGCTGCGTGCATGGTCGTGCGGAAATGAATTCCACGGATCACCATCGGCAGAATAGTCCTCACGCACGGTGCCCCACTGCCGCTCAGACAAATAGGTGCCCCACAATTTCCAGAATTGCTCGTGCCGCGTGTCCTCCAGCAATCGGACCACTTCGGCATCGAGTTGATTGGGATCTCTTGCCATGATAAAAAATAATACATCCCGGCAAGCCAACCACAGCGTCCGGTTGCATTTGTTTTATTCCTGTGGCTGTAGAGTCACCACTAAAAAATGTCCTGCCCGCATTCAAATGCGGGGATCCGTGCAAGCACGGTGCGTCGTAGCACTGGCAGTATCGGAGCGATGAGAGATATTGAGCCATGATGGATGTGCGGTACGACCGGGGCGTGTGGCTTCCGGAATTGAGCTTGTGGCTGGACCCGCGCGGGCCCCGGGATTTTGCCTTTGTTTCCCACGCGCACAGCGATCACACCGGACGGCATCGCGAGACGGTCGTCACGCCGGAGACTGGAGTATTGATGGAGGCACGGATGGGTGCGGCTCCGGGGATTGAGCATCGAATTCCCTATTATGAGCGACGTGATTTTGGAAAATTCGCTATCACACTGATCCCGGCCGGACACGTGCTTGGGTCGGCGCAATGCCATATCGAGTCAGATGCCGGGTCGTTATTATACACGGGCGATTTTAAGCTGCGGCAGGGGCTGAGTAGCACGTCTGCGGACGCTGTTGCCGCAGAAACATTGATCATGGAGACCACTTTTGGCCGGCCGCATTACGTGTTCCCGCCTACGGCTGACGTTGTGGCGGGCGTGGTGCGGTTTTGCCGGGAGACACTGGAGGACGGTGATGTGCCGGTGTTGCTCGGATATTCCCTTGGCAAAGCACAGGAGATTCTCGCGGCCTTGAGCGATACGGCATTGCCAGTAATGTTGCATGGCGCTGTGGCTAAAATCACGGCCGTTTACGAGGCGCTTGGTGTTCGGTTTCCCGCCTATGAAAAATACCGTTCTGGAGCGACCGCCGGCCACGTGGTGATTTGTCCGCCCAGCGCCAGTGGCACCCCAATGATGCAAAAGATAGCACGTCGCCGAGTGGCGGCACTTACCGGTTGGGCGATGGATCCCGGGGCAATTCATCGCATGCGCTGCGACGCCGTATTTCCGTTGTCTGATCATGCAGGCTATCCAGATCTCCTTAAGCACGTGGAAGCAGTGAGTCCTAAGCGCGTACTTACGTTGCATGGATTTGCTCAGGACTTTGCCAGAGACCTGCGGACGCGTGGAGTCGAGGCATGGGCACTTACGGGCGCGGATCAATTGGAACTCCGGCTGAGTTCTGAACGCCCTCACGTGGGTTTTGTTATAGGGTCCGATGCTCCTATGGAAGTGTCCAGTGGCCCAGCAGTGCTCCACGGGCTGGAACAGTTCGCGACGCTCTGTGGGGAAATTGCGGCGTGCTCCGGCAAGTTGGCTAAAACCCGATTGTTGGCAGACTATTTCACCACGCTCAATGATGACGATCTTCGGATGGCGGTGACCTGGCTGACAGGCAATCCCTTTTCCCGTGCTTCCGGGCGGACGTTGCAGATCGGATGGGCATTGATCCGGCGGGCACTGATCGCTGTTGCCGGGTGCACTCCTTCGGAATTCCAGGCGGTCTCGCGGCGTTTCAATGATGCGGGACTCACCACCCACGCAATCTTGGGCCGCAAGACGGTCCTCAGTGCGTGGAAGCTTCGTGAAACAGCAGAGCTATTTGAGGCGCTTGCTGCAACCCGGGCACCAACGAGCAAGCAGGCGCTGCTGGAAGACGCGCTCCGCGAGCAGTCGGCGACATCAGCCATGGTGATTGTAAAAATCCTGACGGGCGACCTGCGAATCGGTCTTAAAGAAGGATTGGTTGAAGACGCGATCGCATCTGCTTTTGAGGTGCCGGGCGAGGCATTGCGCGAGGCGCACATGCTTTTGGGCGATTTGGGTGTGGCGGCCCTTCATGCACGTCATGGCACCCTACATACGGCTGAGCTGTGTCCATTTCGTCCGGTGCGTGCGATGTTGGCGAGTCCTGAGCCGGACGCGGAGGCGGTGTGGCAGCGGATGACCGCGGATGGTGAATCTGATATTTGGGTGGAAGACAAATTGGACGGCATTCGGGCGCAGTTGCATGTGGCTGACGGTCGCGTGGAGATTTACTCGCGCGACCTGCGACGGATCACTGCGACATTTCCAGAAATCACCAGTGCCATGTCCGGGTCAAATCTCGGCTGCGTCCTCGACGGCGAAATGATCGCATCCGATGGTTACCGCCTCCTCGGATTCGCGGAGTTGCAGAAGCGCTTGGGACGTGTCGAGCCGGATTTATTTCTCAGGCAGGATATTCCGGTGTGGTTCGTCGCGTTTGATATTCTCTGGCTTGCAGGCGAATCGCTGTTTCGCCAACTGCTGAGCGAGCGAAGGCTGGCGCTGGAGTCAATAACTCTGCCCGCTCCGCTGCGAGTGGCGCCGATCACACGCATCTCATCCGCCTCGGCGTTGGACAATGCGTTTGACGCGGCCCGCAAACGAGGGAACGAGGGCCTCATGATCAAGAACCCCGAGAGTGCATACCTGCCGGGCCGCCGCGGAATGGCATGGATCAAACTAAAGAAGGCGGCGGCCACACTGGATGTGGTGGTGACCTCCGTGGAGTACGGCCACGGACGCCGGAATCAGGTGCTCAGCGACTACACGTTTTCGGTGCGCACCCCGGAGGGAGGACTCGCAGTTATCGGTAAGGCCTACTCCGGACTCACGGATGCAGAGCTTGCCGCGCTCACACCCAAATTTCAGAAAACCACGGTGCGTCAGCGAGGACGAGTGTTTGATGTTGAAGCGCTGATTGTGCTGGAGGTGGCATTTGATTCCATCCAACCGAGCACACGCCATCCGTCCGGATTTTCTCTCCGCTTTCCGCGGATCGTTCGCATCCGATCCGATAAGTCACCGACTGAGATCGACACCATTGAAACTGCCAGCCGACTGGCTTCACGCGACCCCGACTGATCACTTCGAGACAAACGGCCAGAATATCGGGATCATTGCCGTTGCCGTGGCAAATAGCAGGGCGTTCAAGGGCACGCCGACCTTAGCAAAATCTGAAAATCGATATCCGCCAGCTCCAAATACGTACGTATTCGTTTGGTATCCGATCGGCGTGCAAAAACTTGCACTTGCGGCGAACATCACGGCCACAATGAAGGGACGTGGAGACAGTCCCATGCTTGTGGCCATGGTGATGACAATGGGCGTAAGGATAATTGCCACGGCGTTATTTGTGACGAGTTCCGTCAGGATCGTTGCCAATAGATAGACTCCAGCCAATAGAAGATAAGGACCTAGCGCGCCGAAGTTCGCCACCAGATGTCCGGCGACCCATTCGGCAGCGCCTGTTGTTTCCAACGACTTGCCTAACCCGAGCATTCCAACGATCAAAAACAAGATCGGCCAATCGATGCTTTCATAGGCTTCCTCTGCATCGAGACAGCGCGTGAGGACAACGACGACGGCAGCGATCAGTGCGGCTGACACAATCGGGAGCACCCCGGTTGCAGATAGAATCACTACTGCCGCGAGCGCGCCGATGGAAACGAGGGCCTTGGATTTCCGGAATGGTTTTTGGACGGTTTCATTGAGGCTCAAAAAGTCATCTTCCTCGCGCAGGCGCACCAGGTTTGCTTCCGGGCCTTCAAATAGGACGGTGTCACCAAACTCCAGCGGAATATTCGCAAACTGATCCAGCAGGTTTTGTCCGCGACGGTGCAGTGCCACAGCGATGACACCATATCTACGCCGTAATCCTAGATCTAGAATCGTCCGGCCCACCATCGGTGAATGCGGCCCGATAATCGCCTCCACCATCCGCACCTCTCTGCGCCCGGAATCCGACTCCGGGTTTTCATTTTCCAGCAGGAGGTCACTTGCCTCGCGGATCATTGCCACATCCCGGGCCAATCCCTTGAGCACGAGCGTGTCCCCGCTACGCAAGGGAAGCAAATCCAACGGGACGTCCGAGACGCGCAATCCGTCGCGAATAATTTCGAAAACCCGCACCGTCCTGCTTTTCCCAAAATCCGTCTCAGGCAGACATTTTCCGATGAGATTTGATTGGAGACCAATAATCGCCTGGGTGCAAAAACTCCGGGTATCCTCACTGGAAAGGAGCGACGACAGGGTGGGGCGATCCGGCAGCAGTTTCGCTCCAAACACGATCATGTAAACGGCACCGATAGCTGCGTAGATCACACCGAGCTTAGTGATTTCAAACACTCCAAACGGTTCTTGCCCCATCTCCACAGCCACCCCGGAAACAAGGATGTTGGTCGAAGTCCCGATCAACGTGGTCGTGCCTCCGAGGATCGCAAAGAATGAAAGCGGAATAAGCAGCTTGGACGCGCTCACACCGGACTCCCGTGCATATGCCATGAGGACTGGCAGAAAGACGACAACCACCGGCGTATTATTTGCGAATGCAGACAGCGGAATAACCACCATGGCAAGCAGTCCCATCGCGCGAAACAGGCTGCGCCCCGCGAGGCGTGAAAAATTCCCTGCCAGCCAATCCATGACGCCCGTGCGTTCCAGCGAGGCGCTGAGGACAAACATGGCTCCGATCGTGATTGGTGCGCTATTACTGAAGAGCGCAAGCACCTCAGTGCCTGGAAGTGCCCCGGTAACGATGACCAGCCCCAGCGCCGTGAGCGCGATCACATCCGGAGTCGCCCATTCTTTTACGAATGCCACGAAGACCACAAGGGTCAGCAGCATTACAAAAATCATCTGGATATCGATGGAAATGGGCATTGTGGAGATAAGACTCGGAGATTAGTGGCTTGAATTAAGATGAAAAGCGATGCAGAACCCGTTGGTTTCGAAATCGCTTCAGAGCACTTACCGCCGGATAAATGACCTCGTGATGCAGAATTCGTCATTCATTCCCGCAAAATGAATGAACCGACCCTCATCCAGGAGACTAGACATCAATGTGCGATTTCCGCGTGCATAAGTACCGCACATCCGGAATAGAACGGAAAACCAAATCGTCCTCAACCGCGACGCGGGCGGCACTCGTGAGCAAAATCGATTTACCGTGGATCGAATACGCTGGACCTCTGGAAGCCTGTGCCCGCGGTCGGAATATAGAAGTGTGTTGTATAGGTAGCGCATCCGCTTGAATGCAGGATGGCGCAGCATGAAATCGCTCACGATGGGCTGTTCAAACACCCGGGTTCGAAAATCAATCTTTGTTCGGTTTTCGCGAATGAACGCGATCACATCCCAAATGAATGCAGCCCCCGCGTCCCCAGACAAATACATCACCCCCGCGTTGATCATTCGGAAATCCTCCGACGGAGCCAGCCCGCAGGCCTCACGCCAGAGGTGTGCTTTCGTTACCGGAATTGTTTCCTCGATAATTGCCGAGACAGTTTCCTCCGGAAGCAGCGCAAAATAATCTTCGGCGACAGCACTCACAAAAACATCCGCATCGAGGTACAAAATATGGCGAAACCCGCGTGCCTGCACGGATTCAATAGCGAAAAGTTTGAGCCACGATGGAGGGACTTTGGCCAGTGTGGCATTGGCTGGCTCTCCACGCAGCCGCTCCCTAACCTCCGAGACTGCGACTACGATAAGTTCATACTGATGTCGGAGAGCAAAGTCGCGGATTCCTGGTAAAAATATCCGGTCAAATGCCGCGCGATATTTGACGCCCTCCACGCATACGACAATCGCCCCGCCCTTCATTCGATAATGTTCCGAAATTGCATTGGATTCCTGTAGTCTCCTGCATTACCCAGCACCACCAATGACGTCAAGATGTGATGGGCTACCGTCGTCTTGTGTGATAGGTCTATCCGATGTTCGATCACGAGACGATAGCCGCAATTTCTACACCACCCGGCGAGGGGGCGCTTGCCGTTGTGAGGGTTTCCGGTCCCTCTGCGTTTACCATCGCAGAGCGCGTTTTTTCCAACCCCGTCCGGTTCGGGCAAATTCAGGTCGGACGCATCATCGATCCGGATGGCGGCACGGTGGACGAAGTGATCGTGACCACCTTCCGTGCGCCGCGCAGCTACACGGGCGAGGACGTCGTAGAAATCTCCGGCCACGGGGGCCCTGTGGTTTCCGCGTCGGTGCTTGAGAGGGTGCTGACAGCCGGCGCCCGCGCGGCGGGACCCGGTGAATTCACGTTGCGTGCATTCTTGAATGGCAAACTGGACCTTACGCAGGCGGAAGCAGTCATGGATTTGATCCGGGCGCAAACTCCGTTGGCCGCTCGTGCCGCTGCGCTCCAGCTGGAGGGACGCATTGGCGATGAGGCACGTGCGATTGCGGATGCCATCCTTTGCGTCGTTGCCCACCTTGAAGCGTATATTGATTTTCCGGATGAGGATATTGAGCCTGCCGTTGGGCAGGCAATGATCGTATCCGTGGGCGCCGTCCAGGAGCGGGTGAGGCGATTACTGGCAACCGCGCCGGAGGGGCGGATTTTACGCGACGGTGTGCGGCTCACCCTCTGCGGCCGGCCCAATGCGGGGAAATCGAGTCTATTAAATCGTCTTACCGGATTTGAACGTGCCATCGTGAGTCCGATCGCAGGAACCACCCGTGATACCATCGAGGAGTTTGTAAATTTGCGGGGCATTCCCTTCAGGGTCGTTGATACTGCGGGTCTACGTGAGGCATCGGATGCTGTCGAAAAAGAGGGCGTCACCCGCGCCCGAAACGCCATCGCCTCTGCGGATGTCGTTATCCGTGTGGTGGATTCCACAGAACCCGATGTCGACCTTCCAGCACACGAAGACGAAATTCTCGTCTTCAATAAATCGGATCTGAAGCGTGAGCTGCCGGCGGATGGATCCCAGCGCGGCGTTTTAGTGTCATGCCTCACCGGGGCTGGAATCGAGACACTCGTCGATGCGGTCGTCTCGCGAGTACGGGGCGGAAATGTGGCGATGGGGGAAAGCAATGCGGCAATCAATGCACGCCATCAGGCATGTCTTCACCGGGCGTCCACCGCACTCGATGCAGCACACGATGCCATGGTGGCTCAACTTGCACCGGAATTCATTGCGGTGGAACTGCGTCTCGCATTGGATGCAGTCGGTGAAGTCACGGGGCGTTTGGATACGGAGGATATCTTAGACCGGATCTTCGGCACCTTTTGTATCGGCAAATGATTCTTATGAAAGTTTCGACAGATCTGGATTTGCAGACATCGCGGCCTCACGTGTGCTGGATCGCGGTAATGCTTATTTTCCTCTGGAGCTCCTGCCCCGCATTAAATGCTCAAGAGGATAAGGTCCCTTTGGACACCTTGGGGCGTCCCCTGGCGGAGGTGACCATTATCGGCCCGGAGACGCGCATCAAAATCGATCTTCCGGGAGCGAAAGACAACGTGAAGGTAGTTCGGCTGGATGACGGCAGCGTCGCGTATGTTGTGAAGCGGCTGGGGGCCGAGCGGGACCGGGTGCTGACACCGGACGAATTTACGCAATTTCTTTACGAGAGTCGGATGCGTGCGGGTTGGCTGGAGACATTGTTTAATATCACGAGTCCGGTTGGCATTCTTTGGGTTACCGTGGGTTTGCTGGGGCAGGTGCTTTTTACCGGCCGAATGCTGATCCAGTGGTTCGCCAGCGAAAAATCAGGGCGCTCGGTTATACCGGTGGCATTCTGGTGGATGAGCTTGATCGGAGCGACCATGCTACTTGTCTATTTCATATGGCGACGAGATATCGTCGGCATTCTTGGACAAGCCACAGGCTGGGGGATATACGTGCGAAATCTCGTTTTGATCCGCCGGTCAAGGGCGTGAGCTAGATTCCGGGATCGGAATCCACGTCGATCACTTCCATTGCCGAGGGCAGGGGTTGCTCCGGCGGCAGTTCGACGGATCCAGGAGTGACGGGTGCGGCGCGCGTGATGCCGCCGACGAGCGATTCCAGCGCCATCAGAGTATTCTGTGCAGCGGAGCCGGCCACCGACGACGGATGCTGGCGGGACAATGCTTGAAATGCAGCCAGTGCGCCTTGCCGGTCGCCGGAAGCCAAGAGAATCTCAGCTTCCGAGAGCATGGCAAACGGCACTGCAAACGACGTCGGAAATTCACTCAGTATCCGTTGAAGATCCGCTTTGGCGGCAGCCACATCATCACTCTGCGCGGAAAGCCCCGAAAGCCCGACCAACGCCAGCGGAGCCAGCGGGTGCTTCGGCTGCGATTTTAAAAATTCCTCCAGAACCCCACGCGCTTCGTCCGGCTTTTTTTCTTCCCGCAACGAAGCAGAGAGCAACAGCGAGGCATTGCCAGCTTCGACAGATCCCGGGAATTTCGCAATGAATGCCTGTAGCTCATCCGCCGTGAATGCTAC
Organism: Terrimicrobiaceae bacterium; assembly: GCA_041689405.1. Classification (GTDB taxonomy): domain Bacteria; phylum Verrucomicrobiota; class Verrucomicrobiia; order Chthoniobacterales; family JAATET01; genus JBDNGG01. The sequence continues at coordinate 11,373 of JBDNGG010000227.1, forward strand.
GGAAAAACTATCCATCGCCGCAATGCGGTTAGAGTGTGAAACCGTCATCGCACCGAAGAATCCAACCAGCGCGACTACAATCGCTCCAGTTCCAACAATGATCGACATCCGGTGCTTTTCCCATACGACCTCCAAGGGACTGGGGCCAATGTCGAATATAGGTTCGTCAGTCGCAGGGACTGGATTAGGGTCGGAACGTTTTTGCATGGAATGGGAGTGGGCCTCGTGTGGTCGGATCCGGACGGAATGTCAGGCGGAAACTTCTGCGCGGGCCTCTTCTGCGAGGGCCGTGCTCAGGTAGCGTTCGCCGGTAGAGCAAGCAATCGTGACGATCAATTTTCCGGCATTTTCGGGTCGTTTGGCCAACTCGACAGCCACGTGGACATTGGCACCAGAGCTGATGCCACCAAGGATGCCTTCTTCCTTTGCCAAGCGCCGAGCCATGACAAATGCCTCATCGTTCGTGACCGTGATGACCTCGTCGATGATATCCATGTGCAGGTTATTTGGCACAAATCCGGCGCCTGCCCCTTGAATTTTGTGTGGCCCGGGTTTCACGGGATCGCCGTTGCGGGTTTGCGTGATGACTGGCGAATCCTTGGGTTCCACGGCAATCGCGAGAAAACTGGGTTTACGTTTTTTAAGGACTTCGGCAGATCCGGTAAGGGTGCCTCCGGTGCCTACCGCGGATACCAGGATATCGATCTTGCCATCCGTGTCTTCCCACAATTCTTCGGCGGTCGTTTTCTGATGGATCGCCGGGTTTGCAGGGTTGTTAAATTGCTGCGGCATCCACGCGTTCGGCGTTTCCTGCACGATTTGCTCTGCCCGCGCGATTGCTCCCTTCATTCCTTCCGCTCCGGGCGTGAGGACCAACTTAGCTCCCAGCATCGCAAGCAAGGTCCGACGTTCGACGCTCATTGTCTCTGGCATCGTCAGAATCAGACGGTATCCCTTGGATGCCGCGACAAATGCCAGCGCGATCCCGGTGTTCCCGCTCGTTGGTTCCACGATGACGGTTTCCTTCGTCAAAATACCCCGAGCCTCGGCGTCCTCGATCATCGCCATCCCAATACGGTCCTTCACGCTACCGAGCGGATTAAAGAACTCGCATTTCACCGCGATGGTGGCCGGGAGGCCGGCTGAGATGCGATTGAGCCGCACAAGTGGCGTGCGGCCGACAGTTTCGACGATGTTGTTATAGATTTTGCCCATGAGATTTCGGGATTGGTTGGGAGATGCAAAACTACACAACGCGACTTGTCAGCGCAAAAAGAATCTTCTAATGTCCAAACTCATGCCAGATCGTCTTTCCGAAGAAGAAGTGGAGAATGCCTTGATTGAGCTTCCTACATGGGAGTTACAAGGCAGGGATATCGTCCGACTATACGAATTTAAAAACTTCGCCGATGCGATGGAATTCGTGAACGCGGTTGCCGCCTTGGCCGAAGCAGAAAAACACCACCCTGACATCGATATCCGATGGAACAAGGTGCGGCTCAAGCTTTCGACCCACAGCAAGGGAGGTCTGACGCAATTGGACTTCGATCTCGCTGAAAAACTAGACGCCGCTGCGCTGGGCTGACTGCCAGCGGGGGGGGCATTTTTTAGCGTTCGACTTTACGCAGTTCGTCGGAACGGTCAGCACTGAGTGCCGCTTGAGAAAATGTTCCCTCTGATTGCGGGAAGAACAACTCGAATTGCGGCGCCTCAGCTATCTCAATCAATGAATCCGCGCCCACCGTCACGTCCAGCACATAACCGCCGGATTGTTTGTCATTGGACAAAAAGTGCAGGTGATAACCGGGTGCGTTGATTCCTCGAAAATACTCGGGAAACCTAAACCCGACGAGCGTCCCCCGGTTTGGGCTCAGAGGAAAAATCGTCTGTTCCTTAACCACGTCGACCAGTTTCCGATACGGTTCCCGCTGCGCAGCCACACTCCGAAGTTTTATCGTAGGAAACTCGCCACGGATCCGAATCGAATACACCCCATTCGGATTGGTGCAAACCCGGTCCAATGCACGCTCCAGCGCAACCATATTCATTGTTGACCCTGCCCGAAATGCCCGGTCCGGTTTAAAGCGAGTCACCGTCGCGAACGGTGTTAGCAGAGAGCGTGACGCACGCCGCACCGTGCCATCAGCGGTAACTTGATAGATCCGGCCGTCGACCACCACCATCTCACCATCCAATTTATCAAATGTACCAAGCCCAAGATCTCCATTCTTAGCCACCTGCGCGCAGGTGAAATCACCATCATAGACGCCTGCCAAAAGCGCATCGATAGTGGCAAACTGGGTCACCTTGCCAGGCGGCACACTTGCGCATCCCGCAAAGAAAACCAGAGCACAGAGGAGCGAAGCAGGGAGCGAGCGGCAGGTCATGAGCGGCACTATGGCAGATCAATGAACGCCTTTCACTGGCAAATTTCGTAGTTGGAATCGCGATTCCCGAACGCCTGATTGTTAAGAAGAAACCAAACGCGCCCTCCCCTCAGCACTCTTTGAGAGTTGCAATTTTTACCGGCCCGACGCAGCATCAAATCGTCCGAACTCCATAAACCACCGACCACTCTCCGCCATGACAGCCACCAATCAACTCGACCAACTCAAGGCATTCACCACCGTCGTCGCTGACACCGGTGATTTTGCATCCATCAAAAAATATTCGCCACAGGATGCGACTACCAATCCGACGCTGATCTACAAGGCAGTCCAATTGGACGAATACAAGCCGCTCCTTGAGA
>JBDNGG010000228.1:0-37118 GCA_041689405.1 Terrimicrobiaceae bacterium
GCGGGGACTTCGTGGACCGCCGTGGCGCGCGCTGTAAAAGCGCGACCGACCAATTGGATTGCCGGGGTGAGCGGGCGGAGATTATGCGGAAGGGCTTGTTTCGGGTAGCCGAGTGAATCCAGCACGTCGCAGACAACTGCGGCATACAGGGGTTCCAGTGCGGATAAAATATTCTCGTGGGTTGTCATAGGTTAAAAACGGTCAGTAAAAATGCGTGAAAGCACTCCGGAGTTGATGTTATACCAAAATATTCAGCTGCCGGTATTTGCAATTGCTTACAAATTAAATCCATACTATCATTTCGCCAAGCAAAATAGTCATTCCATTTGTTGAAATCACTTGTCCGCCCGCGACGCGAATTCACTCACCTCACTCATTCTCTCATGTTCGACCTCAAAGACAAAGTCGCCCTCGTCACAGGAGCTGCATCCGGCATCGGAGCCTCCATCGCCACCACCTTCGCCGGTGCCGGGGCGGTCACCTATCTTGCAGACCGTGATGAGGACGGAGTTACCAAACTTTCCCGTGAGCTGAATCAAAAGGGCGGCAACACCCACGCAGTCGCATTGGACGTGTGCGATGAACGCGCCTGTGACCTCATCGCAAGGAATATCGCCGGTGCTCACGGGGCTCTGAATATTTTGGTGAATAATGCAGGCATTGGATCGATTGGAACCTTGTTGGAGACGAGCGGCGCGGATTTGGACCGATTGTATGCCGTGAATGTGCGTGGCGTTTTCAACGTCACCAAGGCATTTCTCCCGGCAATGGTCACCGCCAAAAATGGAAACATAATTAACCTTGCCTCCATAGGAGGAGTCGTCGGCATTCGCGACCGCCTGGCTTACTGCACTACAAAGTTCGCTGTTGTTGGCCTGACAAAAAGTATGGCACTGGATCATGCCGCCGATGGCATCCGCGTAAACTGCATTTGTCCGGGTCGCGTGGAGACTCCCTTCGTGAAGGCGCGTATCGCTGAATACCCGGATCCAGAAGCGGCCTACCGCGAAATGAGCGCAACCCAAATCCTCGGACGGATGATTCATCCCGACGAAGTCGCCGCCTCCGCGCTCTACCTCGCCAGCGACGAATCATACATGATTACCGGAACAACATTCCTGATCGACGGTGGCTGGTCTGCCGGAAAGTAATTCACATCCTCTTCCCTCTTACGCCAAACTCATCTAAACCAACGCACCCATGAGAATCATCCGATACCAAGATCCCAGCGGCGAAATCCACTTCGCTCAAGAAACAAGCACCGCCAAGCACCTGAAAATATCGGGTGATATTTTTGGCGATTTTATTGTCACTGAGGAGGCCGCTCAGGTCGCGAAACTCCTCGCACCCGTGGTTCCGACAGCCGTGCTTTGCATCGGACTGAATTACAGACAGCACGCGGCAGAGAGCGGAATGAAAGCGCCTGAGATCCCTGTGCTTTTCTGCAAAGGAGTCAATACGCTGCAAAATCCGGGTGACCCAATCCTCATCCCTACTAAAATGGCCAGCCATGAGGTGGACTACGAATGTGAACTCGCTGTCGTTATTGGCAAGGCGTGCAAAAACGTCTCTCGCGAAAATGCGCTCGACTACGTCCTCGGCTATACCTGCGCCAACGATGTCAGTGCCAGAGACTGGCAACTTAAAAAAGGCGGCGGACAATGGTGCCGTGGAAAATTTTTCGACACCTTCTGTCCGCTTGGACCGGTCTTGGTGACGACGGAAGAAATTACGGATCCCAACACATTAAAGATCGCCACCATCCTCAACGGCGAGCGGGTTCAGGACTGGACGACAAGCGACATGATCTTCGACGTTCCCACTTTAATCGAATTCCTTTCCGGCAGCACCACCTTACTCCCCGGCACGGTGATTCTTACCGGTACTCCTCAGGGAGTCGGGATGGCAGCAACTCCCCAGCGATGGTTGAAAGCCGGTGACGAAGTCACGATAGAAATCGAAAAGATTGGCCAGTTGAATAATCCGGTAGCCCTCGAGGAATAGCAAAACACAGCCCCGAAAATGTGTGGTGCGTGCGTCACATCCGTTCCACAGATCGGCCTGGGGTCGCGCCGGATCCTGCCACTCCCGGCGATTCCCAAACGTATTTTTTGTGAGAGCCGCTGGGGAAGTCATATTTTTCATGGCATACCTCACGCATTTCAGAGAGGCTATTGCATGGCATCACCAAACTACAGTGGCGAAAAACGGCGGAAGGATCTCGCGAAGCAGGCGAAAAAGAAAGAAAAGCTCGCTAAGAAGCTGCAGAAGAACCGTCCTTCCGATCCAGATCCAGCACACCCGAATCCCGAAAATACCTGAGCTCGGCTTCTCGGTCTGTGGCTAAAGTCAGTCCCATTTCAGGCGGGTTATTCCGGACTTTTCCCGCCGGATTGCTCCGCTTCACCTTTCCTCATTTGTGATCGTAATAGATCATGGAGGGTTTTCTGAGGTGAAACAAGGAGCACGATATTGAGCGGGGTTTCAATCAATATCCGTTCCACGGTTTTCATGTTTTCCTCAGGGGCAACGCACACTGCCTCCTGCGGAGAGGGCGGATTTCCATTGAGCGAATAGTTGTTCAATTGGGCTCTGGAAACAACTCCCTGCACGAAGCCCTCGCCATCCCCTACGGAAATTACTGCCATGTAGGTCCTCGCATGAAACTCCTTGATTGCGGGAATGATAAAGGCAGGTTTATCCCCCTGGATGAGGTATAGGCAGAAGACTGCCGAAAACGAGGCGAGGAGAATAGGCCCAATTGACCGACGGTTGAGGTCTTCGATGATCTCCTCCAGAACAAATGTCACCGCAGCAATCGGCGCATTGAGCGCCGCGGCAAGGCCCGCCGCTGCACCGCATGGGGTGATGGTTCGACGACGGAAATTGATCAACCCAATCTTCCCGCCCAGTGCCGAGGTTATTCCACCGGCGAGCTGAACCGTCGCCCCCTCCCGTCCAAGACTCAACCCGCCCCCCACGCTCAAAACACCAGCCAAGAATTTAACCACGACCACGCGCAACGGGATTTTACCCATGTCCCGCCAGTAGGCCGCCTTGAGTTGGGGAATGCCACTGCCAGCAGCATCCGGCGCGTAGTGCCCAAGCAAAAATCCTCCGCCCAACCCCACGATAGCAAAAAAGCTCCGTCAGAACCTGAGCAAGGACTGGATAGACCCGGGAATTTTGCCCCTCCGTTTTGCCGGAAAAAACCTAGTAAGCCCTGTCTGCCAACTCCTGAAAACGTTTAAGGGGTCGGCGAGCTGCCAGTGGAGACAAAGGCAGGTTCCAGAGAATGGCTATTTGGAATGGATGGCGGCTAACAGCCGACCTGACCCGTTGCCAGTGTTTTGTGTTTGAACTGAAAGAGTCCAGTGAAGGGCTCCCGATCAAGCGCAAAACAATAGACGCAATGCAAACTTGTTATTGGGCGCTACCAATCTGCGTTGCGACCGCGCGTATCGATGTGGGTAAATCCACTGTATCGACCCACGCCACCCAAAAACAGTCCCTTCTCCCGGAGATCGCGGGCAACTTTTGAAACCACCCTTGGAGGTGAATTGAAGCGCAGATCGACAGCCGAGTTCCGTAGGTGCTGCGAGGATCCACTGCTTCCGCAGGAGCGGTTATAGGCAGGGGAGCGGTAGGCCGAAATCACCTCGACCAATGGCTCGTCAAGAACCGTCGCCAGACGGTCAACGGCACGCAACGTAGGCACCATATTTTTCCATGCCGCCTTGGGTGGCAGAACATTTGCGATCTTCCCCCTTACTTTCAATTGCGGCTGAATGATCGCCTTCACGGGGATATTCTTTAACCGGAGCCGATGCAGAAACTTTACATATTCCGGGAGCGATGAGCCGAACCGCTCCAACCACCCGGTCGGAATTTCAAGTTCCTTCATCAGGTCCGACCCGGCCGACGGTGAAGAGAGAAACCAGAACGCATTGGCGTTGGATGATGCTCCAATCATCAAAGCAGCTCCGGCAAAAGCGGCTATTCGCAAAAAATCGCGCCGGGCAATCCCAGCGTCGGAAGGCATCCCGGCGGGCGCAAGGCGGTTATCGTTGTTGGTATCGTGATTCATGAGCGGATGCAAAATACCTAAAAGTGAAAATCGGAAAAGAATTCACCACGAACCAGCACGTTTTGTGCCAGCAGGCGCTTACCTCCCCTATAATGCTAAAGCAACGAATTTAGAAACTTCTCGCGATCAAAGGGAGCAAAATCCTCAAGCCCCTCTCCCGTTCCGATGAATCGGGGCGGGATTCCCAACTCGTGTTGGATAGCCACGACGACGCCGCCCTTGCCGCTCCCATCCAGCTTGGTGACGATGATTCCCGTGAGACCGACCGCCTCGTGAAATTGTTTTGCTTGGACGAGGGCATTCGTGCCAGTCGTCGCATCAACGACCAAAAACTTTTCGTGAGGAGCATCGGGGTCATGTTTCGCCAAGGTCCGGATGACTTTAGATAGCTCTTGCATGAGGTTGGACTTGGTATGCAGTCGTCCAGCGGTGTCACAAATCACGAACTCCACGTTGCGGCGGTGGGCAGTTGTATATGCGTCGTAGCAGAGTGCTGCGGCGTCGCCATGGTATTGTCCCTTTATCACCTCGACACCAGTCCGTTCGCCCCACACGGCGAGTTGCTCAATCGCTGCCGCCCGAAACGTGTCCGCAGCAACGAGGAGGACTGATTGATGCCGTTGTTTGAATTGATAAGCCATCTTAGCGGATGATGTCGTTTTGCCGGTGCCGTTGACTCCGACCATGATGATGACTTTTGGCCGATTGGGAAGCGGGTGCAGCGGTGTGAGTGTGATGGGTAAAATCTGAGCGATCTCGTTGCGTGCCACAGTCACGACCTGCTCCGCAGTGACATCCGCGCCCTTCGCACGGAGGGCTTCAAGAATCCGCAATGTCATCGGCACCCCCAAGTCTGCCCGGATCAACGATTCTTCAAGCTCATCCCAGTCCACGGGCCGACCGGTGAACTTGGCGACCAGCGATTTAAAAAACCCCATGGCCATGGCTATGCCTGACTGGAAGTGGAACGGGCAGGCCGGGACAATCCGATGCGGATGCGATCAAGGACGCCATTAACAAACCTACCCGATTCCTCGGTGCTATATTTTTTTGCGATTTCGATCCCCTCGTTGATCGAAACCACGGCGGGCACCTCAGGCGTCCGCAGCATCTCGTAGATCACGAGACGCAAAATGTTGCGGTCCACCACAGAAATCCGGTGGAGTTCGTAGTTCTCGGCATTCGCCCGGATCAACGTGTCGATCTCGTCCTGGCTGTCGATCACTCCACGGATCAAGACATCGGAAAACCGTCGTGCGCTGGGACTCAGTCCCCGCATTTTATAAAAAACAGGAAGATCATCCAGTCCGGAGGCTGGATTGAGATCATGCTGGTAAAGAAATTGGACAGCCGCTTCGCGGCCTTCGCGTCGTACACCCATAGGGTAAATTGTTGGTCTAAGTTGAAATTACGCTGTGAACCACGCGGGCTGCAGAGGCAGCAGCGCGGGCGGCTTCGACGCCGCGGTTGAGGCCTGGCGCAAGGCAGCGAGCCTGCGCTTGAGCCGCATCAGCCACGAGAAGCACTTCATGAATGATCGGGACATCGTTGGCCAGAGAGGTGGCAAGCAGGGATTGCGTAATCGCCGCCGCGATGAGATCCGCGTGAGCAGTCTCGCCTTTGATGATCACACCCAGAGCGAGAATCGCATGATACTTGCTCGTCTTAGCCAGAAGGCTGACTATGAGCGGGATCTCAAAAGCCCCGGGCACGTCGAATCGCTCGATCGTTGCACCAGGCTCGATCGTCAGTAACTCGGCCCGAGCATGCTCGGCAAGTGCGCCCGTGAACCCGCTATTATACTCGCTCACAACCAGAGCGTAAGAACGCTGCTCCGTGGCGGAAAGACTGGGCCGTTGCGGCAGGTCGGTGGACATATTTCAAAAGTGTGGCAGAAAGTCCCCGCATAGCAACCGCTTGGAAGCAGTTGCCTTGCGGCACAGCGCATCGCTGGCCTGTTTCAGCCTACCGCGATACCCTCGACTGGGATTTGCTACGCAGCGGAATTCACTGCTGGTGCAGCTTTACCAATCGCGAAAACGCGAAACCCCTTTTTCCTCAATGCTCCGTGATCCAGGATATTCCGGCCGTCGAATATAAATGCCGGCTTAAACATCCGTTCGTAGATGGCATCGAAGTCGAGCGATTTAAACTCATCCCATTCCGTCACAATCGCCACCGCGTGAGCTTGGTCACAGGCATCCAATGGCGTTTCCGAGACGTGCAACGAAGAGTTTTCCCCGCCATTTAAGATATCCCGACGAATCTCTGCTGCAGGCACCTTGGGATCGTAAACATACACCTCGGCATTCTCGGCGAGGAGGTCGCGACAAATGGAGATTGCTGCCGTTTCGCGCGTGTCGTTGGTGTCTTTTTTGAAGGCGAATCCAAGCACAGCAATCTTTTTTCCAGACACCGTGTTGTAAAATTCGCGGACGATCTTGGATGCAAACCGCTTCTTTTGCCAATCGTTCATGGCCACGACGCTCTCCCAATATGCAGCTACTTCGGGCAGGTTGAAGTGATGACAAAGATAGACCAAATTGAGGATATCCTTCTGGAAGCACGAGCCGCCAAAACCCACCGATGCCTTGAGGAATTTGGGGCCGATCCGGGAGTCCCGGCCAATCGCTCCCGCCACCTCATCGACATCGGCGCCGGTAGCTTCGCACAGCGCACTGATCGAGTTAATAGAGGAAATTCGCTGGGCCAGAAAGGCATTTGCGACCAACTTAGAGAGCTCGCTGGACCAAAGGTTGGTCGTAAGGATACGCTCCCGCGGAACCCAGCGTGCATACACTGAAGCCAGCTTTTCGATGGCCGCGAGCCCCGCTTCCGTTTGCTCACCACCGATCAGAATCCGGTCCGGAGACTCAAGGTCATCGATGGCCGTTCCCTCTGCAAGAAACTCGGGATTCGAAAGCACTTGAAATTGACCATTTTTTGAATTTGCCCGCAGAATCGTCAAAATCGCCTCGGCTGTCTTTACAGGAATCGTACTTTTTTCGACAATAATTTTTGCGCCCTGAGCCTCTTCTGCGATGAGGCGGGCGGCGCTTTCGATATAGCGCAAATCCGCAGCACGACCCGCGCCCACACCATACATTTTAGTCGGAGTGCCGACACTCACAAAGATGATATCCGCCGTCCGTATCGCTGCCCGCACATCCGTGCTGAAGAATAAGTTCCGCCCACGGGCCGAGCGCACCACCTCATCCAATCCGGGCTCATACACCGGGAGTTCATCCGAATTCCACGCATCAATCCGGGCAGCATTTGGGTCCACCACAGTCACAACAATGTCCGCGCATTTTGCAGCGATCATCGCCATTGTGGGACCACCTACATACCCGGCACCAAGACAACAAATCTTCATAAATATTTTTTGAATTACGTATGCAGTTTGGGGCATCCGGTGACCTCTGAAAATATTATTCTTCAGCAACTATCACATTGAATTGATTGGCTTCCAATGGGGTTCCTCGTGCAGATTTGAAGCTATGGTAGAAATGACAATCTCATACGTAGGCGGGCTCCGCTGCCACGCGATGCATGGTCCCTCCGGAACAGCCGTTAACACCGACGCCCCAGTCGACAATCACGGACTGGGCGCATCATTTAGTCCCACCGACCTCGCCGCAACCTCGTTAGGCGTGTGCATGATGACGGTCATGGGCATCGCGGCGCAATCGCGACAGGTCGAGCTTGCAGGGACACGCCTGATAGTAAAAAAGCATATGAGCCCGACACCCCCCCGACGGATCTCAGCTATCGAGGTGGAGCTCTTTTTGCCAGTCCCGGAATCGCACCCGGCGCGTGAGGTTCTGGAAGAAACAGGCCGCCGGTGTCCCGTGGCGCTGAGTCTGCATCCCGACATCGAGCAACGTATCACCTTCCACTGGGAGGGATGAGTCAGCGTGCTTAGTTGGCGATCACGACGGGGCCCTCGGGCTCCAGAACGCCACCTGCTTTTTCCAAAGTGACAGCAAAAGTTGTGGCGCTCGGGACCGGCTGAGCGGGAGCAAAATTGACCGTCGCCGAGCCATCAGGATTCACACGAAAGATTCCAGCACTCACCGGAAGCTGCCGATCCGGCCCGATCACCCAGAGCTGATAGTCCTGTCCGGCTCCCGGCTCTGGGAGCCGGAGCACCTGCAATACGCCTTGCTGAGAGGCAGGGTCCCAGACGACGGAAGCGAGGCCGGATGCATCCAGCTTTGAGGAAAGGATATCCAACTGCACATCCGCCAAGCGGTTCGTTTCCTGTAATATCCGGACTTCCTCCACCATGGATGCAAGTGCCCTCTCCCGGGATTCCGCATTACCCTCCAATTCTGCAACGCGCGCGAAAAGGCCAGTCACTATTTCCCGTTGCCGGGCAAGTTGTGAGGTATCGGCGTTTGATTGCTTACTATTTCCCCAGAGGATTCCCGCGAAGATGGCAAATCCCGCGGCTAGTGCCCATGGAATCAATGGTTGCAGCCCGTCCTGGGAATTTTTCACAGGCCGTGCCAGCATCATCAGGGGAGATGGTGGCGTGACTCTCTCGCGGGAAGCCAATGCCAAAATCCGTCCTTTGAGTTCCGAGGGTGGCGTAACCTCCCGCGCGGAGTGTGCGACCCATGCCGAGGCGTCCCGATACTCGGCAACGAGTCCAGCTAACTCGGAATCCGCTGCCAAGGACTTTAAGAATGCTAGCCGTTCGTCCCCCTGCAATGCGTCGAGTGCATAGAGCGCAGCTTGTTCATTTAATGCCTCCGAAATCATCGATCGCCCCCTTTACCTTTTGGCGAAGTTTTTCCATTCCCAGACGGATCCTTGCCTTCACGGTCCCAATCGTCTCGCCTAATCGGCCCGCTATTTCCGTGTGCGTCAGGCCTTCAAAAAACGCGAGTTGAATCGCCTGGCATTGCTTTACGGGAAGTTCATTTACCATGTGACTTAACCGCAGCGATTCGTCAGCGAAGATCGCATTTCCCAACGGATCCGTACTATCGGCCACATCCTCGACAAGATCTGAACCATCCGGCCGTCCGGATACTGGCAGTCGCCTCCGGAGAGATCGGATGCGGTCAATGGCCTTATTCCTTGCCACCGTGGTAATCCAAGTGAAGACCTTGGCCCGCTCGGCGTCGAAGGATCCCGCCGACCGCCACACCTTCAGAAACACATCCTGCACGATCTCTTCGGCTTCCGTCTCGCTTTGTGTGATTCGCAACACCATCGAATACACTGGACGCGAATAGCGGTCATATAAGTCTCCCAATGCAACCTCATCCCCCTGCCCGATCCGGGCAAGCAACTGGGATTCGTTAGTGGAGGTCTGCACCCTGCTTTCTTTAACCGATTTTAAAGAAACTTCAACCCACACAGATCAAAGCTCAGCCCGGTGTGGAGAGCGATTTGAGATTCTCCGGGCCTGAAAGAGTGCCGTTTCCGCGGGTTCTTGTTTTTATTCTGGGCTGCGGCGGCTATCAGTATGGGCTTCTGAAGCGAAGGAAACAAATAGCTGATCATGCCGCCCACCCCAACAGAAAAGACAGGCGCAGAAATCGTCGAACGCTTAAAATCCTTTGAAGGCGCTGCGAGTGCCTTCACGGACGCAGATGAGACTTGGGCGCTTTGGATTCCGGAGATTGTCACCAGCGATTTTTCTGTGTCGCCGGATTCACAGGGATTTTTCCCGGCATCCTCTCCCGGTAGAACCCATCAAACAACGCCAGTTGAGGCGCTCTGACCTTCCCATGCTTCGTCTGCTCCCGGTGCGCTCTCACCGCACGCGGGAGGACATGTGCATCGAATCAACGACATTGATCGATGAGCAGCAACGCTTGTCGAAGGTTCAATCTTCGCCCTCAGCCACAAACATCCCGGCGCCCGTCGCGGCGCTGGTGCCGCATACTTTTCCGTAAGCACCCTACCCTGCCCCCACCTTACTTCCTCTCCCATTGCCGCCTGCTGCAACGATAGTAAAACCCGCTCCTGCTGCGTCAAGGGGGGGGTACGGTTGGAAATTTGCGATAGCACGTGCCGGGTTCTACAAGTGTTAATCTTAGTAATCGGCACCTCAGGGATCGCAACACTGGCTGCATTTGTGTACCCGCGAATCAACAAATATCCGTGGTTAAAACATCATCGGATGCAGTTGGAGCAACAGCGATTGCGATCAGTGCACTATCGCGTTCCTGCGGACTCAGCGAAGTTTAATCTTCTGGCGTAAAAACGTCGGGACATCAAGGTCCTCGCCGCCAACGATGGTTGGTTCGCTTTTTTCAAACCGGCCACGAGCAATTGCATCCAGACTGAGGGTTTCCTGCTTGGGTTTATTGTTCCGGCGAACAGGGCTATCCTTGAGGACCGAAAACGGCTCCGTGTTGAAAAGTTCGTCGCCAGCGCGGGGGTTAGTAATTTGTTGAATCGTCTCTATCGGTGGAGGCAAGGAGTTATTATGCTCTTCCGGATACGAGTCGTCGTGAGACGGGGCTACGATTCTCTCCGGCTGTTTCCCTTGGGCGACGACCTCGCGAGGGCACGGTGATCCGCCTGCCAGCACAGACACTAAGAGAGTATCGGCGAGGTCATCGTTGATGGAGACCGCGAGGTGGAGTTGCGAGGTGTCGGAAAGCTGCGCCGCAAGCGCACGGCCAACCGCCTCAACTTCAACAAACCGCAGTGAGGATGACGCCTCTATATGGAACACCACATGGTCGCAAGCGCTCAGGTGCTTATCGCGCAACAGCGGGGACTTGAGGGCACGCTCGACGGCTTGATTTGCACGATTTCCGCCTTGCGCGCCAGCAGTGCCGAATCGCGCGCTCACACTCCCAGGCCGGAACAACGGAACCAAATCCGCGAGCGTGATCTTCATCGGTCCAGACCCGGCTACGAGTCGCAATAATGCGGCCAGGCTGTCCGCGAGAATTTGATCTGAAGCAGCGAATGTCTCATGCAGTCCCGCCATAGGTTGCGCAATTTCCGACATCTGGTCGTTCTCAAATGTAATCACCGCATTGGCAGCACGGGAAATATCATGGAGGGCATCCACCGCTTGGCGAGCCCGGCGTTTTCCCTCAAATGAAAATGGCAACGTCAACACCGCAATCACGATGGCATTCGCTCGAGCGGCAATCTCTGCGATCACTGGCGCAGCCCCGGAAGCGGTCCCTCCGCCCAGTCCACCACAAAGAATAACCAGTCCCGCACCATCGACCACCGCAGCGAGCTCGGCCTCTGCTTCCTCAGTCGCTTGGGCTCCCAATTCGGGGTCGCCTCCGCTACCCAGGCCCCGGGTGGTTTTCTGTCCGATCAAAAGCTTTTCTTTTGCCACCGACGCGCTCAACGATACCGAGTCCGTATTTACGGCAACAAGCCGTGTGTGGTCAGCAGCACCTGCCAGCGTGAGTGCGTCCACGAGCGCCACCCCCGCATTGCCGATGCCGATGATACAGGTGACTGCAGATGGCTCGGCACCGGCCTTTAATGTGGAGCGTGGAATCGGGATCATAGCTACAAAAAGCGGGAATAAGTTATAGAATTCGGAATGCCTTAAACAACCCTTCAATGCGACGCCCTAAGCCGCCGAACAACGTGCGGCGCTCGGTCGTCACATCCATGAGTTGGGCGTATTTCACCACGCCAATCGCTGTGGCGTATTGTGGATTTTGGAAAACAGAAGTCGGTCCGGCGACTTCCTGTGCCGCAGCGCTACGCACAGGGAGTTGAAATACATCCCTTGCGACTTCGTGAATACCAGTGAGTTGACAACAACCCCCGGTGAGCACCACCCCAGAGCCCACAAGGTGGATCTCGCAATGCGCAGTGATGTCTTTTTCAACAAGCTCAAAGAGCTCACGGATGCGTGCATAAATAATCCGGTTAAGCACTGAGCGCTCCACTTCGCATCCAGAAAATCCGAGATCATTTTTCAGGATGATCGTCTCGCCAGGCATTACCGATTCGATCTCACACGACCCTTCGTCGATTTTCAACCGCTCCGCTCTGGCAATCGGAATGCGCAGGCCGATGGAGATATCATTCGTGATGTGGTCACCGCCGATCGCGAGCACACCCGTGTGACGAATGACGCCACCCTCGTAAACTAGATAGTCTGTCGTCCCTCCTCCAATATCCATAACGATGGCGCCGAGGTCTTTCTGGTGTTGATCGAGGACGACTTGCGCGGAGGCCACGGAATTCAAAACGACATCCTCGACATCGACATCGACATCACTAATGCAGCGCAGGGTATTTTGGATACGGGTCTTAATCCCGTGGACGATATGAAAATCGGCCTCCAGCTTGTTTCCGAGCATGCCGATGGGGTTCAAGACACCATCTTGGTTATCGACAAAGTAGTGCTGGATCATCGTATGGATGAAAGCATTCTGGTCAGGGATATTGACCTCGCGGGCGCTGTTCTCGACATCGCGGATATCATCCTCGTCGATCTCCCCCCGGTCTTGAGGAATCTGGGTCATGCCGCGATTATTAAAACTCTGGATATGACCTCCAGTGACTGAAGCCCAAACACTGGAGATTTCGACGTCTGCTTTTTCCTCAGCGTCGGCGAGCGCATCGCGCACACATTGCGTGGCCTTTGCGAAATCCACGATCTCGCCTTTGCGAATTCCTGCGGACTTGGATTCACCCACACCACGGATGCGGAGGGATCCGTCGGGGCGTATTTCCGCTACCACGGCACAGACTTTCGTCGTTCCAATTTCGAGTCCTATGAGTAGTCGATCTTTAGGCATTAGCGTATTCTATTGGGTGAAGGAGCGGTCGCGGTTGACTCCGGCGCAGAAACCAATTGGATCCGGACGGGCGTGTAACGCGAGGGAATGAGATTGGCAAACTCGAGCGGCCGCGCAGTCTCGTGGCAATGAATGAGTAACGGCTCGAGTTTATCCAGCTGCGCCGTCGGATTTTCAGGCGAAAAGAGAATCAATGAGTTGTCGGCCGTGTTCACCCGAATCATGTGACCACTTGTGATATCAAGCGAACGGACTTTCAAGTGCGAGTCGGGACGCTTTATAACTTCGGTTAGCAAATCAGTTGCGGCCTGCAGATCGGCTCGTGCGAGGATGTCGCCCGTGGCGACAGCATTCATATCCGCACAATAAATCACTGGCAGGTGCCAGAACTCCGGGTCCACCCGGAATGGCTTCATCGTGCGCCCAGAGCGGTCAATGAGCAAGGCGTGACCTGATGAAACTGTCGTTGCCGGACGGTCTGATATCCACGCGACAGGGGCGCGCGTGGTTACTTCAACCGAAATCCGATCCGGCCAGTCGCGGGTGATTCGGACTGTGGCGATCTGGTCTAGTTTGCGAAGCGCCCTTTCAGCGGCCGTCAGATCGATTTGGAATATGTTTGTCCCTGCGCGGATGCCGGTAAGCTCCGTGACCTCCGACTCAGTGAGTAGCCCCTGTGTCTCAATTTGCAAATGTCGCAGGGTGTATTCCGGGTTCGAAAAGAAGAACTTGTCCGTGATGGCATGAAATCCAAACCACGTCGCCGCAATGAGCGATGACCAGAGAATCAGCCCAAATCCCAACGTAAGAATCCGGCGCGAGCGCTGGCGGCACACGGTAGAGCGCCGCACTCTCACATCGAGCACGTGCCGCTGCGCCGCGTTCGATGACCGAAGCGGGCGATTGAGAGTTCTATTGGCCGTGGTTTTTCTCATTTCATCGGCTTCCTCTTGGCAAGCGAGAGCCTCACAATTTCTTCACACAACGCGCAAAATGATATTCCTACAGCTGCTGCCGCTTTCGGAAGCAGGCTGGTTTCGGTCATGCCTGGGATGGTATTTACCTCCAGGACATAGGGTGCGTGACGCTCGTCGAGAAGAACATCCACGCGGGAATACACCTCGAGCCCGAGCGCCCGGTGTGCTGCCAGCGCAACCGCTTGAACGGCATTGGTCACGTCTGCGGGAAGGTCAGCAGGGCAATAATAGTTCGATACGCCCTTGGTGTATTTATGCTCGTAATCGTAGAAACCGTCGTTCGGAACGATCTCAATGATGGGTAAGGCCCGATCACCGAGAATACCTACCGTCAATTCCCGCCCGCTGATGAATGCCTCTACGAGCACATCCGGGCTGCGGCGGAAGCAGTCCGCTAGAGCGGGTTCGATTTCGGATGCCTTGTGAATCAAATGCACGCCAACGCTGGACCCCTCGCGTGGGGGCTTAGCAACCAGCGGCAATGAGAGAGACGGACTTTGTCCCTCGGAAAGGATTTCCCACGCTGCGTTCGGCACGCCCGCGGCGTCAAATCTGCGTTTGCTCTCGATTTTATCGAAGGCCAACCGGCTCCCGGCTGGCCCCTCACCTGTGTAGGTGATTCCCCTCTCATCAAGCAATGACTGCAATTCTCCGTCTTCACCAAAGGTCCCGTGGATAAGATTAAAAACCAAGTCCGTGTCGGGCGGTAGTTCAACTGTCCGATTGATCACATCTACCGGTGTGACGCGGGCTCCCGGGGCCGCGAGCGCGTTGCATACCGCGGCACCGGAGCGCAACGACACATCCCGCTCCGCGCCAGGACCTCCCATAAGGACAGCGATAGATTTTCCGGCTAATGAGAATGGATGCGATGGATTCATATGGGTTCGCCGACGATTTGGACTTCGGTATGGAGCTCGATTCCGCGTTCGCGTTGCGCGGCAGCCTTGATCTCCTCAATGAGCGTAAGGACTTCTTCGGTGGTGGCGCCCCCATCATTTACGATGAAGTTGCCGTGGACTTCCGACACACGGGCATGTCCGACGGTGAAATTTTTGAATCCCAGCTCGTCGATTAATTTCCCCGCAGGGATGGAATCTGGATTTTTGAATATGCACCCGGAGCTTGCGGCTACCGGTTGGGAGTTGCGACGCTTCGACTCTGACGCAGCGAGGTTACGATCAATTTCCTCGGTGGGTGTGGCCTGACCGCGCAACACGGCGGATAGCGCGAAGTTGCGCAAGAGCGTGGGAACATTTCGATAATACACGTCCATTTCAGCCGGGGTGCGCGTGAAAATATTCCCGTCTTCATCGCAGAAACGAACCCTTACGACTTGATCAAATGTCTCTATTCCCATTGCGCCGGCGTTCATGCGCAGTCCACCTCCGAGATTTCCCGGGATTCCCTCCATCCACTCGAATCCGCCGAGGCCCGCCTTTTTTGCAACTGCTGCAAGCTGTTTGAACCGAACACCCACTCCGGCGTGAATTTCATCACCTTCGACACGATAGTTCAGAAATTCACCGCGGTTGAGCCGGGCGACGACGCCGCGTATACCCCCATCCTGAACGAGGAGATTGGATCCACGGCCGATTGCCATGAGAGGAATTTGATTATCGAAGCAATATTGAACCAGGTCGGCAAATCCTTCCTCCGTCTCCGGCTCTACCCAAAATTGCGCAGGTCCACCCACACGCATTGTGGTATGTTTGCTTAACGGCTCATAAAGCCGAATCACCCCGCTGCGCATGATCGATTGCAGTTGATCACGCATCGAAAGGTCGGCGGCAAGTTGGCGCCCGCAGTCATGAATATTTCCCGCACCCAGACTGAGGATCAGGTCTCCATCCTCGATGTGAGGTCCGACAGCCCAAACCAAGTGCTTGATCTGCTGCCGAAATTCCGCCGAGGGATGTCCGGCGGCGACGAGCGCGTCGACAATAGTCAGTCCTGAAACGCCGGGAATTGGCTTCTCGGATGCCGGATACACATCTCCGACAAAAACAGCAGCGGCATCAGAAAATGCGGTGCCAAACGCATCTTTCATCGCAAGCGTGCGGGAATAGCGGTGCGGCTGAAAAAGCGCAAGGGTTCGTTTCCACCCGCCTGTGCGCGCCGTCGCGAGTGTTGCGGCGATCTCCGTAGGGTGATGACCATAGTCGTCAATCACGATATTACGATCGGATTGATACTTGATTTCAAAGCGGCGTCGCGCTCCGCGAAAGGTTCCGAGCGCATGTGTAATAACAGCGAATTCTGCGCCAAGCTCCTGCGCCAGAGCAATCACAGCCAAGGAATTGAGTGCATTGTGGGCGCCGGGCACATTAAGTACGACTTCGCCGAGTTGCTCCCCACGTCGATCCACCGAAAACCGCGACGTGAAGTTTTCTGTGACCAGATTGCTTAGACGATACGCGGCACCATCGCTATGGCCGTATCCCACCGCTCCCGGTCGGGAGCTACAGACACGGGCACTTCCCTCATCGTCTGCGCAATACACCACCGTGGAGCGGGTCTGACTGAGGAGTTTGCTGTAAACGGCGTCAATTGCAGCGAGATCCTTATAGAAGTCCAGATGTTCCAGCTCGATATTCAGAACAATCGCATGCTCTGGATGGTAGTTTATCAGCGTCCCGTCGCTCTCATCGCCCTCCGCAACAAAAATTACACCTTCTGAATCCCATCGCGCGTTGGTTCCGAGGATTGGAATTTCAGCTCCGACGTAATGTGATGGTTTCATCCCGCATTCCCGCAGGACATGGGCCAGCATTGCCGAGGTAGTTGTTTTTCCATGCATCCCGCAGACCACGACACCAGCCTTGGCTGCCATGATCCCTGCAAGCGCATCAGCGCGTCGAACCATGGGAATTGCCGAGGTTACCGCAGAGTCAAACGCCGGGTTACCAGGCTTGATGGCGGACGAATAAATCACAAGATCCACCCCGTGAACTTCCTCCGCCCGGTGCGGTGAGGAAAATTCAAGCCCCTTCTTGCGCAAGCGATCCACCTCGACCGTCTCGACCTTGTCCGAGCCGGAGACCCGGTGCCCGAGTGCTAACGCGAGCGCCGCGATTCCACTCATGCCCGAACCGGCAACACCAATCAGGTGCACCCGGATGGGCGGGCCGGTAAGGACCTCAGTGAGGTTTCCGATGTTCATCGCTTAACCACGGCCTCCAAGGTGGTCACAATCTGAGATGCTGCATCGTCGGGGGCAAGGCTAAGGGCGGCCCTCGCCATGGCTGCGCGGGCGGGCGCATCCCCGAGTAGTTGGATTACCCGTTGAGCAAGGGCGTCAGCAGTCGTGCTTGATTCCAAGAGCATCTCCGCGGCCCCTGCGCGGACAAAGATCTCGGCATTCCTTGCCTGATGGTCTTCTGCGGCGAAAGGATAGGGAATCAAAAGCGAGGCAATCCCAAAGTGTGCGGTCTCGCTCAGGCTCGACGCCCCGGCACGAGAGACGATGAGATCCGCAGCTGAGTAGACATACTGCATCGCATGATGGAATGGAGACACGTAGGCAGGAATCTCCTCTCGAAGGTAGTTCGCCGCAGCAAGTCGGTCGTCTCGTTCGCCGGTAAGGTGGATGATCTGCAGATCTGCCGAAGCCAACATCGTAGCTGCTTTGATAAAAAGTTGATTGATCCCGGATGCACCCTGCGATCCGCCCATTACGACCAATGTCGGCTTCGCTGGATCGAAGTTGAAACTCCGGACCGCTTCTTCCCGGGGAACCCGCTCTCCGAGGTCTTTTCGCACTGGAGTTCCCGTTACCGTGGTGCTCACATTCGGGAAATGTTTCGCGCACTCTTTAAATCCGAGAAGAACGTTTGAAACAAATCGGGCTGCCAATTTATTCGCCTTGCCTGGGATGGCATTGGACTCATGGACGCATGTTGGAATTCCGTTGAGACGAGCAGCAATCAAAGGCGCCGTCGAGGTGAAACCACCCATGGCAAGAACGACGTCCGGACGGAATCGACGATAGATCTGTTTGCATTGGTTCACGCTCTCCCATGTGCGGGCAAGGAACCGAATAAAGGCCGGTGATAGAATCGCGGGCAACCCCACGGAGGGAAGCTTTTCGAACCGGAATTCCGGATGTGCCTTCAATGCCTCGGCATCAATCGCCTTCTCGGAAACCAGTAACATCACCTCATGCCCACGGTCGTTAAGTAACTGCGCGACGGCAAGGCCGGGAAACAAATGTCCCCCGGTTCCACCGCATGCTATAACAACTCGAATCATGATTTTCCCGTTCTAGTATACTAGACCCTGCGTGTCACCCTCGCCGCGAGCCTCACTCGCTCGGGATTAGGTCGTGGAGCAGACACCGGATGCCCATGACGATGGATATTGATTAAAATGCCGACCATGAGCAAACACAGGGCAAGGTTTGAGCCTCCCGAGCTGATGAATGGAAGCGGCATGCCCTTATTTGGCAGCATGGACGTGGTCACTCCGATATTAATTGCAGCCTGCAGGCTAATCACGGTGACCATTCCAAATCCAAGCAACATCCCAAAGCGGTCCTTGGCATTCATGGCGATAAGAAATCCACAAACACAAAGCATGAGAAAACATGCAACCACGGCCAGAGTCGCATACAGGCCGATCTCTTCGCCAATCATTGGAAAAATAAAGTCGGTGTGCGCGTAGGGAAGATAGAGCATTTTTTGGCGTCCTTGTCCGAGACCAAGCCCGCTGACCCCACCGGATCCGATGGCGATGAGCGCCTGTAGTTGCTGCCACCCCTCGCCGAGCTTGTATTTTTCAGGGTCCATGAATGCCATGAGCCGCGCGGCACGCTCCTCCACGTGTGTGGCGGCGTAGATGATCCCTGCAAAACCCGTGAGCACGAGAGGAATCAGCCATTTCAGGCTTGTTCCTGCGACGAACATGATCCCAAACATCGTAGCTCCAATGAGAGCGGTAGTTCCAAAATCGACCTCGAACACGATGAGCGCCATTAGTACTCCAACGATGGCGCCGGGAAAAGCGAATCCAAAAAAGAAGCCCTTGGATTTTGTCTCAAACTTCGCGAACCACCATGCCAGAAAGAAGATCGCCGCGAGTTTCGCCATCTCGCTGGGTTGAAATGTCATCAATCCAAGATTTACCCACCGGCGGGATCCGTTGAGTTTCACACCAATCGGCGGAAAATAGCAAAGCACCAGTAATATAGCGGCAATGATAAACCACACCCACCAGGTCTTTTGCCAGAAGTGATAATTTGTCACCGCGGCAACCGCGCAAATCACCCCGCCGATGACTAACCACATCGACTGGCGCTTTAGGAAATAGTATGCGTCGCCGTGGCTCTCCATGGCGAAGGCACTGGTGCTGAAGAGCATCACAATCCCAAGCGTCACCAAACCTGCGGCGGCAGCCAGCAGGATATGAATGCTATGACGTTGGAGAATTGCGGTGAACATGGGAGGACGCTCGTTCTATTCGGGTATTTTGAGTTTCTGGCCGATCTGAAGGCGACGGGGATCATCGATTTTGTTTAGCGCAAGCAGGTCGCTGTATGAGACATTCAGCTTCTTTGCGATACTGACGGGATTGTCACCCTTGGCGACCTCGTAAATCTCGCCGCTTGCCCTGATATTGGAAGCAGGTGCGTTCGCTGTTGCTGCGGCGGGCTTTGGTGCTGTCGTCGCAGTTGCGGGGGCAGCGGTTTGGGATGTAACCACGGCTGGTGCAGCGCGTGCGGGTTCGGCCGCTCGGGAGTTCTGCGGAATGACGAGCAGCGTGCCGATACGGATCTTTGTGGGGTCATCGATGGCATTGGCTTCCTGCAACGCAGCAACAGAGACGGAGTATTTACTGGCGATGCGGGTGAGCGTCTCTCCCGATTGCACCTCATGCGTGGTTCCCGAAGCTGCGGGCGACTGAGCAGTCGTTGCGTGTGCTGGGGTTGAGGTTTCGGCAACCTGCGCGCTGGGTCTCTGCGTGGCTGGTAAGGAAGCAGGCGGAGCGATTACGCCCGAACGTGGCACAGTTGCAGCAGCAGCTACGGCTTCCGGCTGCACCGATGCTTCTGAAGCTGCGGCGCTGGCAACACCAGGACGCTGATTGGATTTTATACTATTGAAGGCAAACACCCCACCGACGGCTATCACGTGAAGGACGAGAACGACCACAAAAGCGTGTGAGAGACGCATGTTGGGTTCCGGGGCGTCGTAGTAGTCGTCATCATCCTGCGCACGCGATGAGCGCGAGCGTGCGATGGATGCATTAATTTTCAGCTTGGGTGGCAGCTTCCTAACCACCGGCCTTGGCACGGGTGCGGATCGTTTCATTTTCATTTTGTTTTCTTGCTGCGGGTTGGTTGGTTTTGGGATTCTTAGAGGGCGTTCACAAGAGATTTAAAGCACTCACCGCGCTCGATGTAGCTTTTGAACATGTCAAACGACGAGGTGCCCGGTGAGAATACAATGGCATCACCGCTCGACGCCATTTCGCGGGCAGCGACCACTGCCTCATCCAAGGAATCGCAGCACCGACACTCGACACCGGCCCAGTCTACGGCAATGCGATTCCGCATTTCACCGATCAAAACAACCCGCTTAACACGGCGGCGAATAACGTCAATAATCGGCTCAAATCCAAACCCCTTATTCTTACCACCCGCGATCAGGATGATCGGACGATCCTGGGAAAGAATCGCTTTTTCCATGGCATCGAGTGTCGTCGCTTTAGAGTCATTGATCCAAATCGCTCCATCAAGTTCTCGAACCCGCTCGCACCGGTGTGCGGGAGGAATGTATTGAAGAGCGGCGGCGGCAAGTTTGTCCAATTCCACATCCAGCACGTGGCCGATAGCAAATGCAGCCATCAGGTTTTCAGCGTTATGAACTCCAGTGAGTTTGGTGGAGGAAAAATCGATTATCGGCATCCCATGAAACCGAATGAATCTCCCATCAAAGTGGAAGTCTGCGTTTGCGTCTGTTGCACTGAATGTCAGCACCTGAGCGATCAAGGTTGGAAGCTGCCCATCCGCATTCACAATGGCAAAATCGTCCGCTGTCTGGCGCTCAAATATTCGGAGTTTTGCCGCACGATACGCATCAACATCTGCATAGCGATCGAGGTGATTAGGGCTAAAATTCAACCATACCGCCACATGTGCTCGAAACTGTGCTACGGCCTCCAGTTGAAAGGAACTTACCTCAAGCACAATGACATCCAGCTCGTGGCTTTCGCGTACGGCAGTAGAAAATGGCAGCCCGATATTTCCACATGCAACGGTGCGCAGGCCGCTCCCCGAGAGGATCGTGGTTGTCAGTTCGGTGGTTGTTGTTTTCCCGTTCGTTCCGGTAATTGCAATCACCGGGCAAGAGCACTCCTGAAATGCGAGTTCGACCTCGCTAATTATGGGAATCCCCTTCCTCACGATATTTCGAACGAGCGGAGTTTCGGGGTCGATGCCGGGACTGATGACGCAGATGTCGTATTGGTTCTCATCATCGTCTGCATCGGACCCTAACTTCGATGCAATCCCAGAAGATTCGAGAGCGAGCGCGCGGGCGCGGATACTTTCTGACGTTCCGCTGTCACAGACTGTCACTACAGCACCCTCTTCGAGTAATAGCCTTGCAGCAGCCTCGCCGCTACCGCCGAGACCGAGAACCACTGCTTTTTCTCCAGAGTGAATCATTGAATATTATCGAAGCTTGAGAGTCGCCAGTCCCAGCAGTGCAAAGACGATGGACATAATCCAGAAGCGTACGATGACAGTACTCTCCTTCCATCCGCTGAGTTCAAAATGGTGATGAATAGGCGACATTCGAATGATGCGTTTTCCCGTGAGTTTGAAGCTCGCCACTTGCAATATTACCGAGAGCGCTTCAATCACAAATACGCCGCCGATAATGGCGAGCAGGACTTCTTGCTTGCAGCAAATCGCGACAGCTCCCAAAAGACCGCCGATCGCCAACGAGCCGGTGTCGCCCATAAATACGCGTGCGGGGTGGCAGTTCCACCAAAGGAACCCAAGCCCTGCACCCACCAGCGCCATACAGATGATGGCAAGTTCTCCCGAGGGTGCAACGAAGGGGATTTGCAAATACGCAGCGGTCTTCGCATTTCCGGCGACGTATGCGAGTCCCGAAAATGCCGCAGCAACCGTGATGGTACAACCCGTCGCAAGGCCGTCGAGGCCGTCGGTTAGATTCACCGCATTGGATGTCCCTACCAATACGAGGAGATAGAATACAAAGGCAAAAATACCCATATTTGCGATAACCGGATCCTTAAAAAACGGGAGATATAGACGCTGTGCGGTTTCCCAAAGTTCCGGCTGCGTCATGAAAAACGCAGTGACCCCGGCGGCTAGTAAACATTGCAGTCCAAATTTCGCGCGACTACTGATGCCAGCGGAGCTCTTTTTTGTAACTTTCAGCCAGTCATCAAGAAATCCAAGAGCACCCAAATACAAGGTGCAGATGAGCACCAGCCAAACGAATGGATTGCTTGGACGCGCCCAGAGAAGACTGGAAACGACGACAGATCCGAGCAACAGGATTCCGCCCATGGTCGGCGTGCCAGTTTTCGATCCGTGAAGCTCAAACAGCTTGTTGACTTCCTCCTTCGTCCGAATCGGCTGGCCGAACTTCAAAGAAACGAGCTTACGAATGACAAAATTTCCAAAAAGCAGGCTCAGTATAAACGCCGTTACCGCAGCACTGATGCCGCGGAACGTGATGTACTGAAAAACATTCAGGCCCTTCACGAGATCGTTATCGATGCCGCGGCGGAGAAGCTCCTCACTTAAATAGTAGAGATAGTATAGCATCAGCTGTTGAATCCTCCGATGACCTGCTCCATTCGGGCGGAACGACTTCCTTTTACAAGAACCACATCGCCGGATTTTGCAATCGTCCTCAGTAGCCGCGCTGCCTCCAACGCATCACGCGCTTCACTCACATCGCGGCATCCTGCATCGCGGGCAGCCCGTGCGAGGAAGGCAGTATCCTGGCCGACAGTAATTAAAATTTTTGCATATTTTGCGGCTGCGGTGGCGACCCGCAAATAGCCAGTTTCGGCATAGGTGCCCAACTCGCCCATTTCCCCAAGCACAGCTATTGCACGTCCACCGGTGCTTGCAATTGCCAGGGTTGCAAGCGCGGCTTCCATCGAATCCGGATTGGCATTATAGGTATCGTCAATGATCCGCACACCCCGCACGAGATGGTGCTGGAGGCGCCCTCCCGTGAGCCGCGCAGAAGCCAACCCTTCGGCGCATTCTTCCAAGGACAGACCGGATTCTACTCCCGCGGCGACTGCAAGCAGTGCGTTCCGCACCATGTGTTCCCCTGGCACTCCGAGGCGGGCATGACAGGACGACCCGTATCCGTGCAGAGAAAACCGCGACCCATCCACATCCAAATGGACGTCTTCTGCCCAAACATCACCTGCTCCTATTCCTGCGCGCACCACCCGTGCCTCTGTTCGCCCGGCCAGATAGTCTGCATATTCGTCGGCTACCGGGATAATGGCCACACCGCTCGGGGCCAACGCGCGGAGAATCTCAGATTTTTCGGCTGCGATGGCATCGCGGTTCTTGAAAAATTCGATATGCGCAACTCCTATATTCGTGACGATCGCGAGGTGCGGGCGAGCGAGTGCAGCGAGGGGGGCAATTTCTCCTGGATGATTCATCCCCATTTCCCACACAGCCATCTGATCAGCTTGGCTGGCCGTCAAAATCGTTAGAGGCACGCCAAAGTGGTTATTCAGATTCCCCTGCGTCTTGGTCACCCGATAGCGAACACCAAGCACCGCTGCGGCAAGCTCTTTCGTGCTGGTTTTCCCGCTACTTCCAGTGATGCCAACGGCTTTCAGATTCAATTCGTCCCGCCAACACGCCGCTGCTCGTTGGAGCGCAGTGAGCGTATTTTCCACGCGGATGACGGGAAAACCGCGAGGCAGTCCTGCGGGTGAGTCACCATCCAGAATCGCTGCCACAGCGCCAGCCTGAGCGGCGTCGCCGGCAAATCCGTTGCCATCAAAATTCTCACCATGCAATGCAATATAGACATCCCCTGCCTCCAACGTGCGGGTGTCTTTCGAAAGCTTTGAGACCAGCACGTCGCCACCTCCTGCCACAAGTGTTCCACCCGTGTATTCGGCCAGAGTGGATAGAAAAATCGCATCCATTGCTCAGTCGAATGATTGAGTGGGTTTCGCGTCAATTGCGCGGCGAGCAATCCTGGCGTCATCGAAAGGCAGGCGGGTTCCAGCAATTTCCTGATAGTCCTCGTGGCCCTTCCCGGCAATCAGCACAATGTCGTTAGGGCCGGCTACCTGAATGGCGCGTTGAATGGCCTGCGTGCGATCTTCAATGGTCTCGTGCGCGTAGCCACGCATTGCTGACCCGATGTCCTTAAGGATCGCTTTGGGATCCTCGTTACGAGGATTGTCAGAGGTAATGATCGCGTGGTCGGAATACGCTTCAACCGCCCGCGCCATTAACGGGCGTTTACCCCGGTCGCGGTCTCCGCCGCATCCAAAGACTGTAATAATGCGGCGCGGGCTCAGATCGCGCAGGGTTTTTAGCACATTTGTCAACGCATCATCGGTGTGCGCATAATCGACAAAGACCTGGAAGGAGCGCTTACCCGAAACCCGCTCCAGACGCCCCGGGACTTGCGGTGCATCCGTCATCGCCTGCACTGCCTTGCGGATTTCCACCCCCACAGCCGATGCGGCCGCGATGGCGGCAAGGGAATTATAGACGTTAAACATCCCAATCAGCGGGGAGCGCACCAGATACTGACGCCCCTTCGCCTGAAGTTGAAACCGTGTCCCGTGCAGGTCAATGCGGATATCCGATGCACGAAAATCAGCACGCACGGCCTGCCCGTAGGTGATTGGCTTGATTGGCTTTGGAATCCTCTCCAATAAAAACCCGCCGTAACGATCATCCAGGTTGATGATGGCCTTCCCCCGCTTCTTCTTTTGCTTGAACATCGTCTCGAACAGAGCGGCCTTTGCGTCGAAGTAGCGGTCCATTGTTTTGTGATAGTCGAGATGATCCTGCGTCAGGTTCGTGAAAATTGCCGCGTCCCATTGCACGGCACCAACGCGATGTTGCACGATGGCATGACTGGATGCCTCCATTGCAACGGCACGATCTCCGCCGTCGCGCATATCAGCGAGCAGCTTCTGTAAATCCACGGACTCCGGAGTCGTCCGTGAGGCCGGCAGAGACTCCCCGCCGACCACATAGCGCACGGTCCCGACTAAGCCACACCGCAACATCACCGAGTCGCAGATGTGCTTTACGAGAAAGGCAGTGGTCGTTTTTCCGTTCGTCCCGGTAATTGCGATGCACCGCAAGTCATCGGATGGCTTCTCGTAGAATATCGATGCCGCCTCTGCCATGGCAGAGCGCGCATCCGGGACCTGCGCCACGGGCACCTGTAAATCAGGAAGGGGCTTTTCGCTCACCACGGCAACGGCGCCACGCACCACTGCATCTTTAGCAAACGCATTTCCGTCCGCTTTCTCCCCGCCCAGAGCAAAGAATAGCGTCCCCGGACCAGCCGTGCGTGAATCATAGCAAAGGCCGGAAACCTGGACCCCATCAGCCCCGGCGGGGGGATGAATATCGGCGGCAGCCAAGAGTTTTTTTAGGTTCCAGGTCATGGGATGGTCGTTTGCGTGTTGGAGGCATGGGCCACTGCCTCGGCTCGCATAACGGGCTGGAGGTCAAGGTAGCGGGCGGCACGATCTGCAATTCTCGAGAAGATTGGCGCGGCGACGAGGCCACCGTAGTTCACACTCGCCGCGATGCTTGCATCATCGATCATCACGATCGCCACAAAGGCAGGGTCCTCGGCAGGCATGTATCCTACGAATGACACAACGTATTTCCCTGGGGTGTATCCGCCGTTGGGGTCCACTTTCTGAGCGGTGCCGGTCTTGCCGGCCACACGAAACCCATCGACCTTTGCAAGGATGGCCGTTCCGCGAGGAGAAACCACCTCAGTCAATGCTTCGTTCAAGAGGGATGCCGTTTCTGGATTGATTACCTCGCGCACAACTGTGGGGGGAAATTCACGGAGGACGTTTCCGTCGCTGTCAGAGATTGCCTTCACTATATGCGGCGCCATGAGCTTGCCTCCATTTGCGACAGCTCCCATGGCCATTACCATTTGGAGCGGCGTCACAGCCACCGCGTGCCCCATGGGCATGCGCGTAATCGTGAGTTTGTCCCAGCGCGCGGGCGGATTCACCATTCCGGAAATTTCGCCAGGCAGCTCGATTCCGGTTCGTTCGCCGAAGCCGTAGCGTTTGACGTATTCGTAAAACAAATTGTCCCCCATTTTCAGCGCAAGCTTAGCGCAGCCGATGTTTGAGGATTTCACCATGATTTCGTGAGGGGTCATCAAACCATATCCGTGATGATCCCGGAGGGTTTTTCCGCCATAAGCAAAGCTGCCTCCTTCGCAATTGATTTTGGTTTCTGTCGTGACGATACCTTCATTCAACGCCCCGCCGATTGGGACGATTTTGAAAGTTGATCCGGGCTCGAGCATGTCCGTGATGGCACGGTTCTTCATCTGCCCGGGGTCGGCATCCGCGATCGCGTCCGGATGAAATGCGGGACGGTTTGCCATCGCGAGGATATCTCCGGACTTCGGATCCATGAGGATCGCAACGGCAGTGTGCGGCTTGAGATCAGCCACAGCGGCATCCAGTTCCTCTTCCACGATAGCCTGCAGATGCATGTCAATCGTGAGATGGACATTCATTCCGTCCCGCGGAGCCCGCTCCTGTCCGCGATACACGACGAGTTCACGCCCCGTTCTATCCCGTTCGATGTGCCGGAATCCATCCTCACCACGGAGAAATTCCTGCATACTCAACTCCACCCCCTGGACACCCCCTCGGGTGTGGTCCAAAAATCCGAGCACGTGTGCAAGCATAGTGCCATTGGGATGAACACGGCGGAAATCGTGTTCGTAATACAACCCCCGAAGACGCCCGGCTTGCAGGGCCTTTTGCATCTCGATGGCCTGACCGGCAGGCACTCCATGGCGAATCACCAGATATTTGCGCTCGGTGGAAAATTTCTCCGTGAGCTCATCGACATCCATTTGGAGATACGGAGCCGCGACCTCAGCGAGACGCCGGGGGTTCTCAATGTGTGAACCATCTGCAACCACGGTACGAATCGGGGCATTCTCCGCAAGGACCTCCCCGTTTCGGTCCACGATTAGGCCGCGCCGAGCGTGAATTGTCTGACGGATCGAATTTTTCTGTGCGGCCAGACGGGCGAATTCGTCATGCCTGGCAACGCTTAAATGCACCAACCGGAACGAAAATGCCGTGAAGACAATTCCGAGCGCCGCACCGGCTATGGTGATTCGGGTTCGGGCATTCCACCTCACTGAATCACGCTTTGGTTTGCCGCCGTGCGTAGCACCCCGTCGGCCGTGGCAACGGCGGGAGGTGACAAGCGCGCGATGGCTGTGTTCTGAACCGGGATTAAAGCAACAAATCCGCTGTCGATCCGGCTTCGCAATGCGACACGCGACGACAAGCTCGCGATCCGGCTGGTCAGGTCCTGGTTTTGCGAGCGCAACTCCCGCACCACACGTTCGGACTCGAGGACATGCTCACCTAGGGCGTGTTGCTCGATTTTGAGTGACACGTAAAATACGGCAGCCACACCCACAATGATCAGGGTGATCAGAGTGACGAGTACTTTGGAAATCTGCAGGCGATTCGAAGGCTTACGGGAAGTCGTGATATTCATAATTTAAGACTGTTTAGAGGCGTTCTACGACACGGAGTTTAGCGCTTCGGGCGCGTGGGTTTTGTTCGACTTCATCCGGGCATGGGTCGATGGGATGCGGGGTCAAAAGTCGGCAAATCCGATCGGGATTCCGGCGGGGTTCCGGCCACTCCGGGCGATCGATCCACTCCGTACTATGGCGTTTGAACCAATGCTTCACGATCCGGTCCTCCAACGAATGAAAGGTGATCACGCCGAACCGACCGCCTCGGGCGAGCCTGCGGCTAATCCCCTCCAGACCACGCTCCAACGCCCCCAGTTCATCGTTCACAGCAATGCGAAGCGCCTGAAAAATCCGGGTGGCGGGATGCCGCTTGCCCGTGCGCGGCACGATGCGCGCCACTACTTCCGCAAGCTCAGTCGTGGTAAATATCGGCTGCGTGTTCCGCACGTCGACGATGTAATTAGCAATGCGCGCAGCAGCCCGTTCTTCGCCGTAATCCCGGAAGATCCGGATTAATTCTTCCGCAGAAGCGTCGTTTACCAAATCTGATGCTTTGCAAATGGCGTCAGGACCCATGCGCATGTCCAGCGGGCCTTCTCGTAACAGCGAGAACCCTCGCGACGCATGGTCGAGTTGGTGCGATGAAACACCGATGTCGAACAAAGCGCCTCCAATCGCAGTAACCCCTAAACGATCCAGGATTTGCTCCGCCTCCGCGAAATTAGCCTGTATTGCGACAAACCTCTGACCGTAGCCCGCAAGACGCTCTGTCGCGTGGGTGATCGCGTCTCCATCACGATCCAACGCGATCACAGAAGCTCCCGCCTGGAGGAGCAACTCAGAGTGCCCTCCCCCACCCAACGTGCCATCAAGAAACAAAATGCCCGGAGCGGGCCGCAAAAATGCACCCACTTCCTCAGCGAGCACGGGGGTGTGGTAATTTTTCATATCAGGAAGAAAATCATTGTCTTCCAAGAGCAGATCCAATGGGTCTTCTAGGTCGAGGCAGTTCATGTATATTAGTCGGTTTGAATTCGATCATTGCGACACTTCCGTTACCGGATGGGCACTCTCATTCGTTCCGTTTCCTCCATGGTTGGTTGCTTCCTGTGGTTACAACCCGATCATTGATGCGAGCTTCTGATAAACCGGTCCCTGAACACCGCATGTCTCGTTCCAGCGGGAGGTATTCCAAATTTCAATCCGACTCCGGCTACCGACGATCATCACCTCACCACTCAATGCCGTCCTTTTACATTGCTCGTCCGGGAGGAGGACCCGCCCCTGCTTGTCAACGGTCACCTTGTGTGCGTCGGCATAAAACTGACGGATCGCTGCGCGCTGAGCTTGCGCGTCCGCACCGCTAGCCAGGAAGAGCGCCTCAATCTGGTAAAATTCGTCCGGTGGCATCATTATCAGAAACTGCGATACCGAATCAGGGACCGCAAAAAACAGACCCTCGTCGCCGGTGAGCCAATCCGAGGGGATCGTGACGCGGTTCTTCGCATCCATCGACCGCTTAAAAGCGCCCGAGTAAATCGGCCCAACTGGTGATTCCCTTGCCATTTTTAGTTTTTACGCAACATCTTTCTCCACTGCACCCCACTTTCCACCACTTTCCGCCTTAATCGTCAAGGGGATTCTAGAGAAACTGAGATATTAGAGTAATTTAGCGATACCGGTTTGATCAGAGCGCGAGGCGAGTCCTTACAATTGCGGCCATAGGCTTGCTTCGTTCGTGGCGTCTTAATGGGCTAAATTCGTAGGCAGCCGACCTGCCAAAGTAAAAAAAAGCGCGCACCGGTGAAGGTGCGCGCTTTGGTAAGGGTTGTGAGGTTCGTGGGGGCGCAGGCGCGCCTATCCGTCATTTGCTACTAACCCTCGGACTTATCTTTCTTGGGCTTGTCCTTCTTGGGCTTGTCCTTATCTGGGCGAGTAGCTGCCATCTTCTGCTGTTGCTCGGGAGTCAAGATTGCGTCCATTTTTGCTTTAGAGGCCTTGCGGGTCTCCATTCCCTTTTCTTTCCGTTGTTCTGGCGTGAGACTGGTGTCCGCTTTCAATTTGTCCATTTCGGCCTTCGTTTCAGTCATCACATTCTTCACAGACGCGGCTTGTTCGTCAGAAAGACCGAGGTTGGTCTTCATGCGCTCCAGACGCTGAGCGGGGTCTCCACCGTTTTTGTCAGGTTTACCAGGCCCGTCCTCCCCGAAGGTAGGTTGGGTTCCGAGCAAGAGTCCGGAGAGGGCGATTGCTCCACATAGCATGAGGGATTTTTTCATATTGAGTTGGTTTGTCATTTCAGTTGTAGAAACCCCGCCCGCCCGATGAAGTTGCGGATAATTCCGGGCGACGAACCATCCTTGCCAGATTTTCCCGCGTATTAAATATTAACCCCCTCATGTCCACTCTCGCCCCGTCATCCCAGTTTACCCGCGATGCGGACCGCGTCAGCCACAACTTGCGCCATCGCGGATTGATACAGAAAGCGCTGAGCGGTTACTACGTGAAGCGCGACCAACAGAAGGCAAAATTCGCTAATTGGCAGGAAGCCCGAACGCTGGCTGGCGACGTGAAATATGAGGCCGTCAACCATCTCGACAAGTATTTGATTCAGTTTGCCGACGCAATATCCGCCCGCGGCACCAAAGTCTTCTGGGCTTCCGACGGCGCTGAAGCAAATGCCTACATTTGCCGCGTAGCAAAGGAAAATGGTGTTAAGAGTGTCATCAAGTCGAAAACGATGACCGGTGAGGAAATCCACCTCGGCCCCACGCTGGAGAACTCCGGCGTTGAGGTCGTCGAAAGCGACTTGGGTGAATTCATCGTCCAACTGCGCGAAGAGCCACCGTATCACATCGTGTTCCCATCGATGCACCTTTCCCGTGAGGAAATAAACGAGGTCTTCCAGCGCAAGCTCGGATCGGAGCCTGCCTTCACACCGGAAGAACTAACGATGATTGCCCGCGGCGTGATGCGTCAAAAATACTGCACCGCTGACATGGGAATCAGTGGCGCAAACTTCGCCGTCGCTGACACCGGCATGATCTCGATCACCGAAAATGAAGGCAATGCCAGGCTCAGCACGGCCCTGCCACGAATCCATGTCGCAATCGTTGGAATCGAAAAAATCATCCCACGACTCGAAGACTTGGCACTCCTGCTTCCGATGCTGGCCACTGCCGGGTCAGGACAGGCGATCACATGCTACAATACGATGCTTGGCGGGCCGAGGCAGCCGGGTGAAATCGACGGGCCGGAGGAGATGCACGTGATCCTCCTCGACAACCAACGCACTCGAATACTGGCCGATCCTGAACAACGGGATGCGCTGCACTGCATCCGCTGCGGTGCCTGTCTCAACGTATGTCCCATCTTTAAAAATGTGGGCGGTCACGCATACGGAACAACTTATCAAGGACCCATTGGATCAGTGATCACGCCACACCTGCGCGGATTGCAAAGCTGGAAACATCTCTCCAACGCATCGTCCCTCTGCGGCGCCTGCACAGAGACCTGTCCGGTTAAAATTGACCTCCATCACCACCTGCTTCAAAACCGCCGCAACGCAATTCAAGGAAAACCCCGATGGTGGGAAAAATGGATGTGGAAGGGGTTTGATTTTTTGATGACCCGGCCAGCCCTTTACCGCTGGATGGCGCCACTGGGACGCATCGGGATGTTTCTCTATCCTCTCGTCGAACGCACGGCCGCGGACCCTATGCAACACTGGACGAAAACACGCGAATTCCCGCGGCTAGCGGAATACTCGTTCAAAGAATACTGGGAAAACCGGAAAAATCCTGATGTCGACTCAAGCACCCACTGATTCCCGGGAGCGCATTCTTGCGCGGATCCGCGAAGCACTGCAATCCCCTGCCCCGAAACGCCATCTCAATCCTCCAGCGGGCCTTCCCACCCATCAGTTGGAGCCCGGCGGTGTTGGTCATACTCCGCAAGAGTGGCTACCCCAGGTCCCGGCGTCAATTGAGGACCGGATCGCGCTTTTCGAAAGCAACTCCACAGAACTCAAAACACGAGTGATTCGCTGCACAGGCGAAGATGCCTTGGTTGAAGCGCTCAAGTGCCTCGCCACCGAACAAGGCTGGCGACGCGTCGCATCGCATCAATTTCCTCTTGGGCACACAGCCATCTTGTCCGCAGGGCTTCCCGTCACTTGGGTCGACGAGGGTTACCAAGTCGCAGACATGGAATCCGCCGACGCAGGCATCACCGGATGCGAGTGTCTGGTTACCCAAACAGGCAGCATTCTTGTCACAGCAGCAAGTTCCGGCGGGCGGACGCTCTCGGTTCTCCCCCCGCACCATGTGGTAATCGCCCACCGATCTCAAGTCGTCGCCGATTTATCGGAAGCCTTGGCGGTCGCAAAAGCCAGCCATCAAGGCAAGCAGCCGGCTTTTCTCTCGTTCATCACCGGCCCCAGCCGCACGGGCGATATTGAGCACACCCTTGTCCTCGGCGCTCATGGCCCGAAACAACTGACTGTTATCCTGGTGGATTAACTCTCTCACCCATCCGATGACCAGTCGGCATCTCGCTCTTTCACGGTGTGCTTCTCTCGTCTGCGGATGTGCAAATATTCCGTTCTTCAAACCCTCGACTCCTCCAGCAGAGACCCAGGATGCCACTTCTAATCCGGTGCCTCCCGCAGCGGAGGCGGAAGATAGTGCCCGCGAGGCGGCCCTGCGCGCGCTTCCCGAAGACACCGTCGTCATCGGAGAGGAACAACCAGGAATCCTCACCCGCTGGTCGCAATCGATCTTTAAAAAAGGAGACAACAGAACTCCCCATCGCCCACGCACCGCTTTGGATCAGGACGATCAAAGTGGTAAATTCCGCTGATCGCTACGTAAGGAAGAAATCCTGAACTCCGTCGGAAATGACTTTGAATCGAGTACCGTCCGCACCACCGCAGACCGCGTGCATCCATTTTTTATCGCTGACATTGCATCCGGAAATCCCACTGCGGGTGACCGTGTCTCTTCGCCAAAGTAAGACATTCGAATGGGAAGCGATTCGACTTTGATCGGCCTGTTCGACGGGGGAAAATAGTGCCGAGCCCGTTCCTATCTCGGTATCTTTTTCAATGAGCCGCACCGTTCCGTAGATTACTACAGCTCCAGAGGCCCGTAAATCCCAGGGGGTGTCGGCAAGGAAATGCGGCAATTCGGCTCGCAACACGTAGAGTTCCGAAATCAGCAAACTGGATTTCGAACTCGCGCCACCCATCTGCGCAATGCTGGCGGCATAATCAGGAAGGTAGGGACCCAGTTGACGTGTGTCGGACTCATACACTTGACGATTCGTCGAAAGGAAATTGTCAGCATATTTTTCATACGCCTTGGCTCGATCGGTATAGGCGAGAACCAACAACTGAAGCCAACTTTCTTCCTCCAGCTCGCGGGGCGGACACGTCTGCCGCGGGAGTCTCTTCATGTTCGCCTTCCTTTTTTTTGGATTACCCGCATCATTCCCATAATGACCATCCGGCTTCTCGCTCTCTCGCTATGTGCAATTTTCGTCTGCGGATGTGCAAATATTCCGTTCTTCAAACCCGCGACTCCAGCGGCAGGGACCCAGGAATCCGCCTCCGCGTCTACCGCTTCTGATCCGGAAACTCCCGCGGTGGAGGCGGAAAATAGTGATCGCGAGGCTGCACTGCGGGCACTTCCCGAAGGCACCGTCGTCATCGGAGAGAAACGACCAGGAATCCTCACTCGCTGGTGGCAATCAATTTCTAACAAGAAGAAACCTGAAATTCCTATGGCTCAGGCACCGCTCTGGATCGGTACGATCAAGGTTGTAAACTCATCCGAGCGATATGTGCTCATCGATTCACGAATAACGATCGCCCTCCCACCGGGAGAAATCCTCAACTCCGTCGGAAATGACTTTGAATCTGGCACCGTCCGCACCACCGCAGACCGGGTACATCCGTTTTTCATCGCTGACATTGCATCCGGAAATCCCGCAGTAGGCGATCGTGTCTATTCACCGAAATAGAGCATTCGAGTTACACTCTGGATAATGGACGAGGTCCGCTTGGGGCTGCACATTGAGGTCAGCGTCCGGTCGTGACCCTGGAAACCAAATTGCCATCCGGGGGCGCGCCTCCGCGTCCCCGGTCATTCTCAGCGGCGGCTGGCTTTTCCCCAGCCCTCCGGCTGTCAGAATGGGCGTTCATCGAACTACATCGTCGGAGGCGTGGGTGTCGGTGTCATTTCAGCCTGAATGACCCCCGTGGCGGATCCCGAACCTGGCACTACGCCCGCTCCAACCGCTGGACCAGCTCCTGTGGCCGGGCTTGAACTCATCCCTGTGCCTGGGGTCATGATGGGTGTCGGTGTAGGATCCCCCATGTCACCGGGGGGGCGGTCTTTGCAGCCTGTAATTACACAGAGGGTTGCAGCGAGGGTTAGAATTAAAGGAGTTTTCATATTATGTGCAGTGGCGCGGAGCCATAAGGCCCGCATTCGGTTGATGGTTCGACAAGGCATCGCAGCGGAACGGCTAGACGGCGGCAGGGAACACCCTGACGCGACCCTCAGAGTGGCAAATAACTTCCAAGAGTGGGAGAGAGCCTCGCGCAGAGACGCGCAGTATAGAGGCTTCGTGCGAACCGAATTCACGCATAATCAATCTGACCCGATCGACGCCCCTGGGCCGCGATCACCACCAGAACCGGAGCCAAGAGCAGATACTTCTCAAGATAAACAGCGGTCGACGATTCGCAATAGTTCCACGGCTTCCAACGGTTTCGATACAAACATCTCGAAACCCGCGTCCAGGGCAGATTTGCGGTCTGCAGAGCTTGTGTAAGCGGCTAACGCGATACTTGGGATATTACAGCCCACAGCGCGGACGGTTCGGATCAACTCCAAGCCGTTGATGTCCGGCAGACCGATGTCACTGACAATCACGTCGAAAGCATTTTCCCTCAGTAATTCGCAGGCATTATTCCCACACACTGCGGTGGTCACCAGAGCGCCATTCCCAGAGAGGACCACATCGAGCATTGTTCTGGAGTCGGGATCATCCTCCACGACGAGAATTCTCCTGCCGCTCAGGTCCACATCCGGCCAATCGTCGCCGGAAGATTCCAGCGCAGAGGTGAGCAGATCTGCGATAGCGTAACGTCGCCTGGTATTCCGTGTCGCTTCCCGCTTGACCATGATTGAGGATCTGAAATTTCCATCGTGCAAGTTGACGAGGTGTTTCACTATTACAAATCCAAGTCCGGTTCCCTCAGATTCCGCTTCAGGAGCGTCAGCGCTTGAGGCCGTGGAATTTGGCGTTGCCTCGTGGTGAGAGATCCCCGGCGAATAGCTTACTGCCAGCCGCACACGGGAATCAACTGCAGCTACCTCCACGGTAATTTCTCCGCCATCCGGTGCGAGGCGGATGGTGTTTGACAACAGATGGGGCACGGCGAGGCTCAACCGGGCTGGATCTCCATGCACGTGGTTGGGCGATTGTTGACAAAAGAAGCGTCCCTTGATCAATGTTTCAGGGCATTAACCGACACCTTATTTCCCGCTCAAAACTGAAAGTCTGCCTGGCTCTCGTTCGCAGCCGCGAAGATAGAAAATTTCTTGTAAAGTTCGTCTAGTTTTCCCACGTAGTAATCCCCATTTTCATCACGGTCGGCAGGGTTCCATTCGGCCACTGGCCGGGCGTGGTCGTAGGCTGTCACTTTTTTCTTCGTTCCGGTGATGTAATAGGAAACCCGATCGCCCGCCTGATACTCATGCCCACTGCGCAACGCGACTTCAAAGGCAGCAGATCGGTTTCGGGCCGATAACTCGATTTTTTTTTGATACGCAATCAAGCTGTCTTGGAGAGCCTCCGTCTTGGCAATCCAGGAGACGGGCCACTTCCGTGATCGGAGCGCCGTTATGAACTCCGCATGGAGCTGCGGTAGTGCTCCAGCGCGATTTTCGAGCAATAACCCCACCAACTGCGCCAAGAACTCCCGGAGATACGGCTCCATTCCCCGGGATTTTAATGCAGCACCTTTCAGCGTGATTTTTCCGTCTTCATCGAGAAGCGCATAGTTTTTTGCCTTATAGCTGAACATCGCCGCAAACTTCTTGTCAAAATCCACCTCTATACCATTAGGAAGAATCTTGCGCATTCCCGAGTCGAGGATTTCAACCGATACGTTCTCAGGTGGCTGGAAATAAATGCCATCTGTGTCAATTTCTATCACTCGTGCGCCC
The DNA here is from genome assembly GCA_041689405.1 of Terrimicrobiaceae bacterium. Lineage (GTDB taxonomy): Bacteria > Verrucomicrobiota > Verrucomicrobiia > Chthoniobacterales > JAATET01 > JBDNGG01. Next base: position 35,812 of record JBDNGG010000228.1, read on the forward strand.
TGATTTGACAGCCAGTCAACCATCAGGCGCAGCAATTCCCGACCTTTAGCAGTCACCTCAGCAGCTGCTGCAAAATCCGCAAAATGCCCTTGGGCAAACCCGAGGTATCCATAGAAGCTGTTGATCAGAATTTTAAACACAGACTGAAGCGCATCAAATTTCCGTCGGTCTCCATCGTTGTCGGCAGTCCGCATCCGGGTCTTTGCTTCGAGCCGATATTGGCGCAGATCCGCAAGCATAGATCGGAAAACCCCGAGGGTATCTGCACGGGGGAGCAGCCCAAACTGCAGCATTACGGACGGATAGAGTGACGCAACGTCGCAGTGCCAGACATCGCGGGCGACGCCGGTGAAAAAGATATCCGTGTATCCGCCTTCAAATCCGACGACTTCGGGGAATCCCGGGAGCGCATGTCGTTCGCGCAAATATTCGCGGAGAAAGAGCGCATTAATCCTGGTCGCGTTCCCCCGTGTGATTACATCTTGGAACCCATACGGAAAGATTTGCGCTTGGACGAAGTAGCTTGGAATCAACATCGCCGACAACGCACGGATGAGTCTCACTGCCTCTACCGGTGGCGGATCCAGGAGGTCTCCCGATGCGTCGGGTGTAAGACCAAAGTGCCGGGCAACTGCCTGCAATCCAAATCCATCGAGCTCCCGGGTGCCGACGTCGTAAAGCTGGGCCAATAAATATGTATCAACCACATGACGACCATGGATCGCGCAACGAGGATATTGGATTGTTTTTTCTGCGATCTGGATACGCGACGCACGCGCCGTCACCGGACTACCATCACGTCCCCAGGTCAGATGGATTTTGTTTTTTTTTGCCCGAGTGAGCAGATACGTGATGTCGAATTTGAAAATGTTATGGCCTTCGATGACATCTGGATCACGGTCGGCAATGATCTCATTCAGCCGCTGGAGCGCTAATCGCTCCGATGCGGCATCCTGCGCATCCACGCCAATCAACTCCTCCCATCCGGAGCTGTCGCTCACGGCAATCGAAGAAATCGCCTCTCGCTCCGCATGAGGAGTGCTCCCGGGATCCGCACTCGCAGCCACCACTGCAATCTGCATCCGACGCACGTCGGCAAGGTCCATTTGCTTGAACAACGTTTGTCCAGAGAGTGTCAAAAATTGCTGAACGGGATCCGTGATTGCATACCACTCAAAGTCAGCCGCCCGCAGCGCTGACCGCTGGTCCTGAAATGACTTCCAATCGGCATAGCGAGTCAGAAACTGAAGCTGTTGCCCGCCGGACAGGTTTTCCGAGTCAAGCAACGGAACAGCCGACCAAAGAAA
>JBDNGG010000229.1:0-9987 GCA_041689405.1 Terrimicrobiaceae bacterium
AACGAGTTTCGGTAGTTGCCACCTACTGGCCGTGACGGGGCGCGAATTCTTCGGCTATCCGCGCGGACGCGGTCACCCCGGGCCGAGGAGAAAAGAATTAAAACCATGAAGGACATGAAGAGCATGAAGATGCAGAAAAAATCTTACTCAGCCATCTCTCCCTTCATGTCCTTCATGCTCTTCATGGTAGAAAGAAAAAGGGGTCGCCTCGTCGGAAGTCAACCCGGCGGCAAACAGCGCAAAATCCCGCTCATGCCCGGCGCGCTCGTTGTCCTCCCGCAAGCGAGTCGGGCAGCGAGTTCTCAAACCGCACTGTTGTTTCCCCCTCCCATTGCGTTATTCGTCTTTCACTATTATACCCAAAAAGTTGTGTAGAAAGCACAGGGTTGGCACCAGCGGCTAATTTCCGCAAGCCCTCCGGGCTGATGGAGTCGCAACCCCACTGGAAATAGCGAAGAACCTTCTCTTATGATCTGATATTGTTTCGCCTCTGGATTTGACACGCGCTGCGGGCGGGCGGATTATTTCTCCCGATGAAGCCCACAGCTTACAGTCGGCCAGTCCTCACCAACCTCGGTGCTTACACGCTGATCGAGCTGTTGGTGGTGATTGTTGTGGTGGCGATCCTGGCGAGTCTCGTCATGCTCCTCATTCCGCAGATGCTGAATCGCGCACACCGAGCGGCCTCGCTCAGTAATCTTCGGCAGATTGGTGCGGGCGTGCTCCTGTATGCCGTAGAGAATAACAACGAGCTGCCCCGCCGCGTGACTACCGGAGATAAGTGGCCGAAGCTTGTGAACGAATATCTTGGAAATCCCAAGGTGTATGCGGCTCCGGGTGACATGGAAAATTACATCAGCCGAGTAGCCGATCCCCTGAGCAACGACCGCAATGAGACCAGCTACATAATGAATGGCTACAACGATATCGGAGCCATCGATGACGAGACGATTTCGGTGCGAATCCATAGTATCGAGCGGCCTGGCCAAATCATCCTCCTTGGCACTCCCAATGCGGGTTCTACACATTTTTATATGGATATGCTGGAAGGCGGCGGGAATCACAATGATGTCCTCAATTTGACCGCTTATGGGGACGGTGCCAACTACCTGTTCGGTGATGGATCAGCGCGCTTCCTTACCGCAGCGACTTACAACCATCGAATGTGGCTCGTGAATCAGGATTTTGAAATCCCCTGAATCGCCAAAGTAACGAACCCACGAGCCCACGCGTCCGCAATAAAAAGCGCATCCAAATCGGGGTGATCGATGACATCGTGCGCCTCCATCGCCGCAGCGACCAATTGCCAAATTTCGGGGAAGTTGATCTGGCCGTGAAGGAATGCATCCACGGCGGCTTCATTTGCCGCATTTAAGACGGCGGGAAGCGTGCCCCCGCGAGCTCCGGCGTCCCGGGCAATTCCAAGCGCGGGGAAATCGTCAACGCGGGGAGTTTCAAATTCCAATTTTCCGACTTGAGTAAGATCAAGCGGGGTGAGGGCTCCTGCGACTCGCGTAGGCCATGTCACTGCATACTGAATCGGAAATGCCATGTCGGATTGGCTCAGTTGGGCGAGCTGGGACCCGTCGATGAATTCCACCATCGAATGCACAATGCTCTGCGGATGGATGATGACATCGATCCGATCCATGGGGATATCAAATAGCCACCGGGCTTCGATCATCTCCAGGCCCTTGTTAAAAAGTGTTGCTGAATCGATACTGATTTTGCGACCCATGCTCCAAGTCGGGTGACGCAGTGCATCTTCTGGCCGCACTGATGCAAGCTGGTGCGCTGGAACGTGCCGACAGGGGCCGCCGGAACAGGTCAAGATCAGGCGTTTGACTTCAGCAGGATCTCGACCTTCCAGGCATTGGAAAATCGCATTGTGTTCGCTATCGACGGGTAGCACACGGACACCAAATTTCTTTGCTTCAGCCATGATGATTTCACCTGCCATGACCAAAATCTCCTTGCTTGCGACGGCAATATCTTTGCCTGCCCGAATCGCCGCCAACGCAGGCCGCAGACCGGAAGTACCGACAATCGCAATCAACACAAGTTCCGCTTCCGGCAATGTGGCAAGCTCCACCAATCCGCATTCTCCTTCGAGTGCACGACAATCTGCTGGTAGCTGATCCTGCCACTCCGGCTGCAATACTGGATCGGCAAGACAGACGTGCGGAACATGGAACTCCCGCGCCGCCGCGACAAGTGCATCCGCGTTGCGATGGGCCGAGATGCCCACGATCTCGATCGTATCCGGCAGCGCGCGGGTGACTTTTTGCGCACTCTCCCCAATGGATCCCGTCGCTCCGAGAATAACAATCCGCTTCCGCATCACGAAACTCCGAGGACTAGGCGCATATAAAAATACATGATCGGCGCCGTGAAAAGTAGACTGTCAATCAGGTCCAGCGTGCCACCGATGCCCGGGAGCACACGGCTGCTATCCTTACTGCGTGCGCTGCGCTTAACGATGGACTCAGCGAGGTCGCCGATGATCGCTGCCAACCCGAGCACGAATCCAAGAATGGCAACATCAACGATGGTAAAAAGCCCCAGCCGATTGGGCATCAGAGTGATGAGCCAAAAGCTTCCTAACATTGAGCAGGCGAGCGCTCCCGCCAGACCTTCCCAGGTTTTCTTCGGGCTGATATGCGGAACAAATGGTCGCCGTCCGAAAACACTGCCAAAGACATATGCCCCCATGTCGCTGAATTTTGTGACGAGGACGAGAAACAATACGTAGTATTGCCCCGTGGGGCTTCCGTCTTCAGCCCGGGGCGTCAGAAAGAGGATCTTGGCGATGAAGTTGAACAACCATGGGATGTAGAGGAGTCCGAAGAGCGTGTATGCCATCGTCTGTAACGGCTCCCGATCCCGCATCGAGGCGAACATCTGACGGCCAAACATCACCATTAGAAACAACACCAGAATTGCCAATTCAAAATCCAGCGCCCGACCGGGGCCAAACGTACTGAAGTAAAAGAAACTCCCACCCATGAATACGGTGGCACAAATCATCCCGGTCAGCTTGAAACACGGGATCTGGTCGTGGTCGAGCATCTGAAAATATTCCCACAGACCGACCAGTGCCATCCCCGAGATCACTACAAAAAATGCGATCTCGTTGCCCGAAAAAATCGTAGCAAGGATCAACACCCACAATGCGATGGTGCTACCAAGGCGGAGGAAAAACGTGAGTCGGGTAGCGCTCATCAACGCGACGAAAGGTGGAAACCCGACGGGTCGAGCAGAATCCCCAGGGGCGGAGTTCCGGTCGCGTCAGGAAGCAAGAACATCAAAATCCAGACTCCGCATTGGCTGCCTGTGCTTTGATCTTGTTCAGGAGAGGGATGAATTCTGCGGACCAGAGCCCAAGGACTGGTCGCGAATCTTCAAAGCCTGCTTGATCGGCATCGTTGACCACCAATACCGATACGGCGAGACGGTAGTCGTTGCCGCTGAGTGGAACCATCCGTAGCGAGGCTCTGTAAGTGGTGGATTGACCATAACTGCCCCACATCGCCTGACCGAAGCCTCCCGCCGGTTTATCGAAGGAAATCGAGTCAGGATAGTTCGTCGGTCCTACCGAATATCCGGATTGGGAAAATACGGAGTTCGCCGCGTCCATGATCGCGTCGAGGTTGGTGTTAGGAACGGTCGTCGCAGCGATACCACCGGATCCAGACGAAGATGCAGTCATGCATCCCCCAAGACAAAGTGCAACGGCTGAGACGATTATGGAGAGGAACATTCGCATATGTCGGAAACCTAACATACCTGAGCCTCGACATTCCATCTCAAAGCGACTAGAAGTGAAGAATCACACTCGGAGAGTCTCTCACTGAACCTACCTTGCACCACTTATGATCGATCACATTACCTCACTTCTCGGTGACCAGGCAGACCACCTGCTGAGTCATAAATCTCAAACGATCTCTGCGGATCTGCTTCATTTGCCGGGGCCCGATTTTATTGATCGGATATTCCTTTCCAGTAATCGCAATCTGCGCGTGATTCAAAACCTGGAGCGTATGCACAAGCACGGCCGCCTAGGCGGCACCGGGTATTATTCAATCCTCCCGGTTGATCAGGGCGTGGAACATTCGGCGGGGGCGAGCTTTGCGAAAAATCCGATCTATTTTGACCCCGAAAATATCATTAAACTCGCAATCGAAGGCGGATGTAATGCGGTGTGTTCGACGTTTGGCGTGCTGGGCATGATGGCTCGCAAGTATGCGCACAAAATCCCGTTCCTCGTAAAAATCAATCACAACGAGCTGCTCACGTATCCGAACCAAAGTAAAGAAATCCTCTTCGGTACGATTGACGAAGCCTACGACATGGGCGCGGCGGCAGTTGGAGCCACAGTGTATTTCGGTTCCGAGGACTCCGGACGTGAGATTGTGGAGGTCGCTGAGGCCTTCGCGCATGCGCATGAACTAGGGATGGCCACCGTCCTGTGGTGCTATCTGCGCAACCCGGCTTTCAATGTGAAGGGTGACAAAGATTACCATGTTTCCGCTGACCTCACCGGTCAGGCAAACCATTTGGGATCGACGATTCAAGCTGACATCGTGAAGCAAAAGCTCCCGGAGAATAACGGCGGGTTTAAGGCACTCAACACGGGATCGTCCAGTTACGGGAAGCTCGACGAGCGGATTTACACTGAACTTACGTCCGACCACCCGATTGATCTCTGCCGCTATCAGGTGGCAAATGGCTACATGGGCCGTGCCGGGTTGATCAATAGCGGCGGTGCCAGCGGATCTAACGATTTTGCTGATGCCGTATTCACCGCGGTGGTCAACAAACGGGCTGGCGGAACCGGCTTGATTTCAGGTCGAAAGGCATTCCAGCGTCCAATGAGAGATGGGGTCAGCTTGCTCCACGCGATCCAAGATGTGTATCTCTGTCCTGAAGTGACGATCGCCTAAGAGAATAAAAATGGGTTCGTCGCGAACCCTAATGCGAGTTCCGTTCGATCTTTCAACTGCTCTCCACCGCCAGCATCAGAAGGTTAAGTGGCCGTGTTGCCGGAACAGCCGTGATCTGATTGCCGCGGTCAAAAGTCGCCAACCGTCCTCTCTGAGCGGCAGCCAGCGCGAGGAGAGAATGGTCGGTGAGATGCCGAGGGGTGAGCATAAGCGAATGCTCGAATATCTGATGATCGCACAGGCTTATGGAAATCCAGCCAGAATGCGTTATCAAAGGCCATTAGGGCCTGATGCAGGCGAAGTAGAATGTCGGCCACTGACAAGATACCGAATATGCAGGTTGGGAAGTGGTACTTGTGCAGCAGGCGTTCTGGGTCATGGGGCAGGTGGCCGAGCCTGCGGCCTTGTTCTCCGACAGGCACGTGTGCACATGCTAGTGATGAACATGGGCCGCGTCGAACAGCACGATTACCATGTCTGCATTTTCTTCCCTAATGTGGTCGCCGCGATCCCGTCTGTTGCAGAGGCTTTGCCCCCCCTGCGGCCACATTCTATCGGAAGCAGGGAAGATCGATCTATTCTAGCTTTGGGTCATCCATTGCGACTCCCATGCGCTTACTGACTAGCGTCGCGAGTCTAGCGCGGACGGGTTCGTTTGTGATGCGTGCCAGAAGCGAATTAAAAAACCCAGCGACGATTAGTCGGCGTCCGAGATCGGCTGAGATCCCGCGTGCTTGCATGTAGAATAATTCATCTTCGTTGATCTCGCCGGACGTCGCTCCATGAGAACAACGCACATTATCCGCAAGAATTTCGAGACCGGGCATGGAATTTGCCTCGCAGTCATCGCTGAGCAGAAGATTGCGCACTTTTTGGTAGGCGTCCGTTTCGTGGGCGCCCTTGCCAACTTTGATCAATCCGGCAAAGATCGTGCGTGATTTGTCATCGAGGGCATTTTGGTAGAGGAGATCGCTGGTCGTACGAGGCGAGATGTGATCCTGCAATGTGCGTTGGTCGATCTCACGTTCGCCGTCCATGGGATTAATGGACAGCATGACGCTGCGGGAGCCCTCGCCAACGAGTCGGCTGAGGTTTTCGCCTCGTAAAAACTTTGAGCCGAAGTTGACATTGAGAGCTGTAGCCGTGGCATCTCGTCCAACAACCGTCGAGTTGATGTGAAACGCGAGTGAAGAATCGCTCCAGTCTTGCACGGCAACATATGTCAGTTGTGCGCCCCGGGCTAGGTGTAGATCGTTGACGCCGCAGGCGAAAGCCCGCGCGTTGTCCGCCGACTTGAATGCATCGACGACAGTCACTTTGCTGTTTTCGCCGCACAGGATGAGCGTGTGCGGAAACACGGAAGCATTGTCTCCCTCGACCCAATGGAAGATCTCAATTGGGAGTGCGACTTCGACGTTGGCCGGGACATGGATCATCACGCCACCTTGCACAAGTGCACGGTGGAGCGCGGCGAAGCGATGCGATCCAAGCTCGACGGGTTGGGACATAAAAAACTCACGAAACAACGACTCATTTTCACGCGCCGCCTCGGTGAGTGGCTTAACAATGACACCATCCGGCAGTGCGGGGAATTCCCGGTGCAGCAATTGGTTGTTCCCAAAAACAAACCGGGTGGAAACTGCATCAAAGAGTTTGGACTGGGCAATCGCGTCAACGCTTGAGAGAAATTTCCCGGCCGGGACAAAATCATCGACGGCAACGGCCTTGATGTTGGCAAATCTCCACGCCTCGTCTTTGCGGGTCGGGGTTGGTGTACGTTGAAATTCCTCCCATGCTTCGCGTTGAGTTTCGTGAAACCAAGCTGGCCACGCAGGGTCGAATGTAGGGGCCAGCGCCAAACCGGAAGCAGGCGTTGTCGGATGCAGTGCGGAGCGGTTTGCCGGCGGTGATAGCAGTGTCGGACTCATTTTTTCGGAGCGGGGGTTACCCGACGGAGCCTTCCATCTCAAGGTCGATCAGGCGTTTCAACTCAACGCTGTATTCCATGGGGAATTCACGCACGAGGTCGTTGACAAACCCATTCACTGCCAAGCTCATCGCCTGACCTTCCGAGAGGCCACGTTGCTGCATGTAAAAGATCTGCTCGGCGCTGATCTGGCTGACGCTGGCTTCGTGCTGGCACGCATTTTGTTTTCCGCGCACCGAAATTGCAGGATAGGTATCCGTCCGGCTATGCGAATTGATCAATAACGCATCGCATTCGGTGTTGTTTTTGCAATTCTTTAGGTGCCTCGGAAGATGCACAAGGCCGCGATAGGTGGAGCGACCAGTGCCGACGCTGATAGATTTCGAAACAATGTTCGAAGTAGTCTCATCTGCGGCATGGACCATTTTTGCGCCGGTATCCTGATGTTGGCCATCATTAGCCAGAGCGATACTGATCACTTCTCCGCGCGCTTTCCGTCCCTTCATCACGACGCCTGGATATTTCATCGTCAAGCGAGAGCCGATGTTGCAGTCGATCCATTTGATTTCGGCTTCTTCATGAGCGAGCCCGCGTTTGGTCACCAAGTTGAATACATTTTCCGACCAGTTTTGCACGGTGACATATTGGATTTTAGCCCCCTTCATCGCAACCAACTCCACTACCGCGCTGTGCAGCGTGGCGGTTTCAAATTTTGGTGCGGTGCAGCCCTCCATGTACATCACCTCCGCACCTTCGTCGGCGATGATAAGCGTGCGCTCGAACTGACCGAAATTCTCGGCGTTGATCCGGAAGTACGCCTGCAGCGGGTGTTTTACTTTCACGCCGGGTGGGACGTAAATAAACGATCCGCCGCTGAATACTGCGCTGTTGAGTGCGCTGAATTTGTTGTCACCAGTTGGAATCACCTTCCCGAACCATTTGCGGAAGATCTCCGGGTGCTTTTTCAGCCCCTCCGCGCTGCCAACAAAGATAACTCCTTGCTCTCCGACTGCGGCCTTGATGTTGGAATAGGCAGCCTCACTGTCAAACTGCGCTTCCACGCCCGCCAGGAATTTGCGTTCCTGCTCGGGGATTCCCAAGCGCTCGAACGTCTGCTTGATCTTCTCTGGAACGTCATCCCACGAGCGTTTGGGTTCCTGGCCCTGTGAGAGGTAATACCGGATGTTTTCAAAAATAATATTCTCGAGATCACGGCTTGCCCAATGCGTCGGCATCGGCATCGCGAGGAATTTTCGATAGGCTTCTTTCCGGAACGCTCGGATCCAATCAGGGTCTTTTTTTACGTCACAGATGTAGTCGATTGTTCGTTCCGAGAGCCCCACCCCCGCGTCGAAGGCATAGTCCATATCGTAGCTGAAGTCGCCAATACTACGATCAATGTTGATGTCAGGTTTTGTCTCCGTATTCATGAGTTATTTAATTTTGATTGTTGATTTGGTGATGGTTTAAGCGAGGGCGGGTTCTGTGACCCAGTCGTAGCCCCCGGCTTCGAGTTTTAACGCCAGGTCTTTATCTCCTGTGAGCACAATTTGACCGTCGACCATGACATGCACTTTATCGGGAACGATGTAGTTGAGTAGGCGTTGGTAGTGGGTGATAACCAGCATCCCTACGTCGGGTCCGCGCAACGCGTTCACGCCGTCGGAAACGATTTTAAGCGCATCAATGTCGAGGCCGGAATCCGTCTCGTCGAGCACCGCGTATTTTGGCCTCAGCATCGCCATTTGGAGAATTTCGCAGCGTTTCTTTTCGCCACCAGAGAACCCTTCGTTGACCGAGCGCGAGGTGAATTCGCGCGGGATTTTCAATTCGTCCATTTTGGCGTAAAGGCTCTGATAGTATTCGATGGCGTCGAGTTCTTCGCCTTTTGGCAGGCGCGACTGGACGGCAGCCCGGATGAAGTTGGCGATTGTCACGCCGGGGATTTCCATCGGGTATTGAAACGCCAGGAACAATCCGGCACGAGCACGGTCATCCGGCTCCGGAAACGAAAATAGGTCTTTCCCGTCGAGTGTCACCGTTCCACCGGTGACTTCGTAGTCCGGGTGACCGGCCATGACTTTTGCGAGCGTGCTCTTACCAGAGCCGTTTTTTCCCATGATCGCGTGGACTTCGCCCTTCGGGATCTCCAAATTGAGGCCGCGTAGGATGATGGTATTGCCGATCGAGGCATGTAGGTTGTCAATTTTCAGGCTCATGAGTAGTAAGAATAAGAAATGGTTTTTTAGGATCGGGAGTTGGTATTGCAGGGCGGGCAGACCCCGCGCAAGGAGACCTCATACGAGGTGACGGTAAAGCCGGCAGGAAGATTCCAATTGCCGCCCATCGTTTGGCCGGTTGCCAAGTCGATATCAAAAACTTGTCCGCATTGATTGCAGATGATATGGCCATGCTCCTCCCGATTCGGGCAGTAGCGGGTTGGCTCCCGGTCGACATGAACTTGTTTAACGAGTCCGCACGCGACCAGTGTTTCCAGGGAGTTATAGACGGTCGCCAACGAAATCGAAGGCATTGTCTGCTTCGCTCGCATAAATACCTCAGTGGCCGTCGGATGGTCCCGGCGATCCAAAAGCTGGTCATACACATGCCGACGTTGAGGCGTGTCGCGCAGGTCGCCGTGCCCGACTGCTGCTTCGTAATCACTCGGGGGATGTGGTATAATTCTCACGACGAGAAAATAACGCAGTCTAGAATTATATCAAGAACTATTCTAAATCAATAATCATTCTACGCAGGTATTTTGGTAATCGGCGTCGGTATGAGTAGAAGAATTGTTCGCCGGTAGCCGTATTTTCGATCGATTGCCCTGTCTGTTGGACTCCCTCGCCTACTTTGTAGATGGTGTGATCGACGGTTCTGCCAGCGCGTTGCAAGGGAGGGCCGGGGCTGCGGAAGGCGGTGAAACCCAAGGCCAATACTTCACCTGTAACAATCTAGCGCTAGCATCCCTGACGCTTGATGGGTTCAACTTGCGTGGTCGTGAATCTTTTTGTTCAGTAAAAACAAATCACTTCGATCGTAAGAGGCAAAATCCCGCCGCCGAGCCTGAACTCAAGTCTGCAGACAGCCCCATCAATCGGGCGGGATTCACTGAAA
>JBDNGG010000230.1:0-5283 GCA_041689405.1 Terrimicrobiaceae bacterium
CGATTGGTAGCGAGGGCTGAGGGCGATAAGTTTCTCCCGCAGGGCGGAATCTGTGGCCGCGCTGAAGTTCGGATACCCGGCAAGAACCGGCCGCAAGCTGGTCGTGGCAGGATGACCGGGGTAACGCTGATACTCAAACTGAGCAGGCTGAAAGATCGAGTAGCGGTAGTCCTCCCAGTTGCGGACGTTTGTAGCCGCAAAAGAACTCCCCGTTCTGGGGGTATCCCAATAGGTTCCATCGGCTGCGGTGTTGACATTGAGCTTGGAAGAATCGTCGTCCGTCCAGTAGGCAATGCGTCCGACAATCGGGTTCGTTCCCGAAGCGGCGGTGGCGCCGTGGATGGGAATTCTGCGACCATCACCGCTCTCTCGCAAAGGGAGCACGATCTCGCCGTTGCGCAGGACATAGGCCCATTGAACCGGCATAGGGATAACAGGCAGATTGGTGGCGACTGCGTTGACCTGAAACGACTGGGTGTCCGCCGTGGTCGTGCCGCTGTAAGTGAACCCATCCACCTTGCCGAGGGCTCGGGGATCGGCGATCGGGTAAGCTACCTCGGATCGGAAAATGGCGGGACGATTGAGATCAACAAAAATTGCCGGTTTGGATTGGAAGGTATCCAAGGCGGCGGATTCAGCGACCAACTCGCTGTCGAGGGCCGACTGCGATGGGATCATCTGACTAATGCCCGTGTAGAGTTTGTAGGCGCCCTTGAGCGCGCCAGTACTGTCGAAAGAACGGATCATGCCTGGCTGGGAGGCCCAAGCCACGTCGGAGGGTTGGCTGGTCGCCACGCGGATCTGCGATTGGGAAAGGTTTTCGACAATGCCGGCCAGCAGTTCCGTGGAGAGGGCCACTTCGACCGAAGCACTGGCGCGACGCTCGGCGGTTGACCTGAGGGCAATAGCGAGGACCAGCAAAGTGATAATCGCCAGCAGGCTCAGGACGAGAACAAGCGCGGCCCCGCAGTTGCTCGAGTCGTGGCTTCTGAATTTTGTCGTTCGCCGCAACGGATCTGAAAACAGGCGGGCTGCAGGCGATTGTTTTTTTTCTGAGTTCATGGACGGATGATGAAAGTTTTCGCGTTTGCAGGATCAAGCAGCAGCGTGGCATAGTTTGTAGGTGGGTTGCTGGCAATCAACGCATCCCTGATGGTGATGCAGGGAAGGCTGCCAGCGTTCCAAGGGAGGCTGGTACTCCCGTTGGGTCGCAGGAAAAAGCTGAAGACTTCGTAGGTGGTTCCCAAACCGGGCAAGGAAAGTCCGCTGGTGTTGGGAGCAAAGCCAGTCGTGTTTGAAACGGCGTTGGTCTGGTTGAAAAGGGTGCTGCGGAGGTTACTGGAACTCAGGTCAATCAAAACCGTGTCCGGAAGTTTCAGCGGGCGTGCCAGTGGCAGCAAAGACCCATCTGCTTTATGCAGAATGCTCTGCACAAAGCCGACCGGATCCGACGCAGAGGGGCGGCAAAACCTGATCTCTACAGGAGAGTTTCGAGTTAGTGCCTCCTGCCTGGCAATGAGGAGGAGGCCTCTCAGATCCTCAGCCGATTGCGTGATGGAATACGACCGGTTAAGCCCTCCCAGAGCCCCCGCCCCCAGCCAGGTCATGATTGCAATAACGGCAATCACAGCGAGCAACTCCAAAAGCGAGAAGGCCGACATCCGGGGGCGAAAACACTCGTGCCGGATCAAAACATGGGGGGTCAATCGCTCCATTTTGAGTTGGGCAGGCCGATTTGTTGTCTAAAAACCCGGAATTCGAGTTTCTCGCGAAGCAGGATGTCTCCGAATGTTTTCATGTCGTTGTCGTAGTTGGCAGGATTGTTGAACAAGGTGGCCAATTCCGCAGCGGCAAACTGGTATCCGTTGACAACGTCCTTGCGCTTTTGAGAATCCTCGGAGACCACCACCATCGTGATATCGATCAGCGAGGGGAGCTGGTTGGAAGGAGGCGGTTGTGGGACGGAGTTCTCCCCGAGACGGGAATCCATCGCGTAGCCGACGGAGCTGATGTCCAAGCGGGCAGCCGATAAGGGCCTCACCAGCAGCAGGACAACGTTATCGGCCAGAATGCGTGCACCTCCGAGTTGGTCGCCGAACCAATTGTTCTGGTTGCGCCCGCCAAACACACGCATTCCCTCCCCCGTTGTTTGCAGGCTCATCAGACGATATCGGTTCTTGGCTGGAAGCGAAAGAAATCCCGGTAGATTGGCATTCACATCCCCGAAGGTGAGGTAAAAGCCGCATACATTAAGCGCAAGTTTAAGCTGATGCGATGCGGGATTAGCGAGGCGCCCAAGAGGAGCCTGAAAAAAAACAGCGCTGCCAGGGCCATAGGAATTGCCAAGTATTGCGGAAGCCGGGCCGCAGACAAATGCGAGGTCCGAGCGGCGCAGATAGCGCGTGGGAGCCGATGGGACATCGTAATCCCAGTAAACGTTCAAGGTGGCAGTTTGAATTTGGCGAACGATCACATCGAAAGCCAGCCGCGCGGCTTGAAAAGCTTCGACGCTCCCTGCCGTGCGTCGCCAGAGTTGCATTGTCTGGTTGTTCAGCGAAGCGAGAAGCAGCATGAGGAGTGCCATCACGCTCATAGCCACCAACAACTCCAAAAGAGTAAATGCAAAGCGAGAAGCATGCGGGCCGCATGATTGCGCACTTCTTCTCACGGCGCGGATTTCATGCGATTGCCAATCAGAGCAAAGCGGGTGGCAATGATTTGCTGGCCGGGCCCGAGAATCTGCACTTTCAACCGGCTGGCCCCATCTATCGCGACATCGGACGCGCCATCACGAATCGTCGCGGGTTCCACCGAGACGGTCGCCTGGTAGGTTGCCGCACCGGATCCCAAGATCATCCCCTCAAAGTCATAGCTGCGCGAACCCGCCAATGTTTGCAGGTTCGAGAAATCGCTAACTAATCCCTCATTGAGCACGGAGCGAAAAATACGCCCGGCGATTTCGGATTCCTTGGCCGCCTTCAATGTCGCAAGCGAAACGGAATTCAAACCTATTAATGGGATCACACTGAACGAGACTACGCCGAGGGCTATCACCACTTCGATGAGACTAAATGCCCGTCGTCCACAATTACGAAATGTTCGCTTCATAAAAACTAGTGATCGGTCACATTACTACACATTATCAAATTTGGCAAGTCCTTTTTAATGACAGCCCTTTTCGATTTTCGAGGGCGCTGGTTTTTCAAAGAGGGCTTCGAGTTGTTCGGTCACGGTATTGGTCATTGGCTCGTTGTTTTGCATGGGACAGCCTATTGGGATTTTCTTTTTCATGGGAACCAGTCAATGGCGACACCAGTGTGGATTTCCGGCGTTTCCATCAGCCCGGTATAGGCGCTTGCAACGTCGGCGGGTTTGACCACATGCGAGATGAGCGGGCGGAGTTTCAGGCGGCCGTCAGCGATCCAATCGAAAATCAGCCTTTGTTTGTCGGTGAGGTTGCGAATGGGCCGGGTATGAAATCCGGATGGCTGGATGACGGGCAAACTCCATTCCAAGGCTCCGTGCAGGGTGAGGTTGCGCAGGTGAATGGCGCTGAGAAGGCCTGTGATGTCGCCGTCGTGCGCCGCCCGCGGCGAGCCGAGGAGAACGACATGCCCGTGGTCGCCAACCAGGCCGACCGCCTCGAGAGCCACGTCGCTGCGCCCCGTGGCTTCAATGACGATGTGGGGTGCCGTGCCGCCAGTGATCGCCCGCACCGCTTCGGCCGAGCCGGGGCCGGTCGCCACCACGTGATTGATTCCGCACTTCTGTGCGAGGCGTCGCCGGCTTTCGATCGGATCGATGCCGATCACACGTGCACCAAGGGCGCGGTAGCACTGAGCGGCGAGATTGCCGACCATCCCCAGACCGAAAACCACGACCCATCCGCGCTCGAACCACGCGAACGGTTTTGCCACAATCGCGGAAAAGGCCACGCTTGCCATGCGCGACGCGACGGCATCGACCGGATCGATCTCCTCGGGCACACGACCGACCATATCCTCAGCCGTCTGCACCGGATAGTCGGCATGCCCGGCAAGCGTAAAGACGCGATCGCCCAGAGCCCAGCCGTGAACGCCTTCGCCGACGGCATGGACCCGCCCGACCTAGGCGTAACCGGGTCGCCAAGGATAGGCGCACCAGGAACCAGCTTGAAACACCTTCGGCTCCGCGCCTGTAAAATTTGCCAGCTCCGTGCCGGCGCTGAAGAAGGTATACTCGCTGCGAACCAGCAACGTGAGGGCCGACGGATAGTCGGCCACAGTTTCGCTGCGCACCTCCACCTGTTTCACTCCGCTGAAAATAACATATCGGTTGTTCATATTTTTTAAAATCACTCTCTCAAAAACTGCTGGTCAAAATGGAAACTGATTGCATGAAGGGGTTCTGTTAATGCGCGATGTCGGAGGGGCAGGGATCGTAGTGGGGATGCGGAACAGCGGGGGTGCGCAGTCCGCCGCTTTGATAGATCAGCGGTAGACGATCACATTCCAAGCGGATCACCGGACACACGGCATCAGGCGGATTGGCTGGCAGGTTGGTGAGTGTGAGACGCCCGTCTTTCTGGCTGAAAGCGATCGGATCGTTAGAGCCCACAAAGCTCGCGCGCTGTACAGTGCACTCCAGACCTCCGAGCACGGCGGTTTCGCCCGGCCAGCGGCGCAGGAGCCAGTAGAGGGTGTTGCCGCGCACGGTCATCGGGCCTTGGAAATTCCAGTCTCCGCGATGGTCGCCGCGTTCCTGCAGGCCGAACGTAAAGGTTTCCGTATTAAAAATACATTCACCATGGCGCTTGAGCCAGTCGCCGACGGTTTCCAAAATCCGGACGGTTTCCTCAGGGATCGATCCATCTCCGCGCGGTCCGATGTTGAGCAGGAGGTTACCCCGGCCTTGGGCGCAGGTGGCGAGCAGATCGATGACCTGCGCAGGGGATTTCCAATCGTGGTCTCCAACGTGGTAGCCCCAGCTGTTATTCAACGTCATACAAGCTTCCCATGGCCGCCACGGCTTTGGCGAACCGAGGTGCCCCTCGGGTGTGGCGAAGTCCCCGGGGAGTCCGTTGCGACCATTAAAAAGGATATGCGACTGGATGGCGCGCACCATGGCGTTCATCTCTTCGCCGCGCCAGCCTTCGGCGTTGAAGGGCCACCATCCGTCATACCAGAGAATGTCGATGGGGTTGTAACGCGTCACCAGTTCGCGGATGCGCTCAAAGGTCGCCTTAATGAAGACTTCGTAGGCGGCTTTGTCTTCCAGCGCGGCCACGGCGTCGGGTTGATCATA
>JBDNGG010000231.1:0-6552 GCA_041689405.1 Terrimicrobiaceae bacterium
CTCGATCTCATCCGCGCTCTTGATTTCGCCTTCCACACTCTGACTCATCGCCAGGATCGCTTCCATGCGCTTTCCCATCTGCGGACGCTTGCGCATCCCTTCAATGAACTTCACTTCCAACTCGCTCAACTCCAGTTTTTTCTTTGCCATCCACAACTTAAAGCACCCTGACTCCCAAAAGCACACTGAGAATGATTCTCAATAAGGTTGAGCCTTTCGTTTTCCCTATCACTCCACCTCACCCACTTTTAATCACACCCACCAGAAGGTCCTCGTCCAAATTCTTCTGGACAACACCGTTGAAAGTGCCGCCCTTAATGAATTCATTGGGTTCAACGACCAACTTGATCTGATCTCCTTTGCTGACCCCGGCAATGATCGCGCCCACGACGCCGTTTTCATCACCGAGATGATTCCCACCCCACGCGGCGAAAAGCTCGTCTTCGGGATCGACTCGCGCGGTGCCCAGCACCGCCGACGGAAAAAGGTTTTCCGATGGATAAATATCCGGCTCCCAGTCGATTTCGGCGGCTAGTATCGATCCGCCTTGGATTGATAACCCGATGATTGAGGAGAACACACAAACCGCCCATTGGAATCTCATCCATCGCTACATCACCAATGCTTCGCAAATTGGCAATCAATATTTGCGATTACTTTTTCACGCCCGACAATACTAGGTCAACCGCGCGAACTCGCTAAGCGGCAGGTAACTCAACGTTTCCGGCGAGGGGAATACCAGCCCTTCAACGTCTGTATCAGCACTGGCAATACAAACCATTTAAGCATGATCAGCGTGAGCGCGGTGACTGGCAGCAGCTGTAAATAACGCGGCCACGCTGTCATGAACGGCGCGAGCAGCCATGCAAAGCTCTGGGACAAGGCCGTTACGCCCAGCCACACGGTAACAGCCATCTTCCATCGCGGTGGATTCACAATTTCTCCGGCGAGCGCGGCCCGGCCGCTCAGGTTTTGCAACTCCCTCACGACTGCGGGGCCCGTGGATTGTGCATCCATGCGAGCCATCCAATCTTTGAATACATCCGACGACGTAAAAACCCGTCGTGAAGCCAGCGAATCAAAGCGTGCAATAATCGTATATTCTCCACTCAGGTGCTGGTTTTCCGCTGGTCGCAGCATATGCATGCCAAGATTTCCAGGAAACGTCCAAGCGACATCCAAGAATTCACGCATGGCACGTTCGAAGTCCGCCTCACACCCCGGCTTAATGAACCGGGTCACGACCGCGGTGAGCGTGCGGTCCACACCCATCTACACACAGAAATTGCTCCAACTATCCTTATCGCTCTATGAGGTTAACTAATCCGGACAAAAACAGCAATTCCGCAACGACGGTAAAATTCGCTCATCCGTCCCTACGAAATATCACGAGAAAAGTGAGCCGAGAGACTTCGGATCACCGAGCCCGGTATCATCCCCTACGGCTGCCAGACTACGCGAAATCGCTCGCCAGTGTCAGCTGAGATAATCTCGATATCACTTTCCGTCCACCGGGCACGCACCGAACCAGAAACCAGAGCATCGACGGACATCGGCGCTCTCTGAATGTAGCTAAGAGTCTCCACAAGCGTGATCCATCCCGCCAGTCGCAAGGGCACTGATTCTCTGGAGCCCCTCCAACCAGAACCCGCCATCGGTCCTGTCGCGCTCCAGCGATGATCAGATCCAGTCAGTGTGAGGAGCCGCTGTTGTTTCTCTACGGCAAGTATCATCCCACCTTGATCGTCCTCTCCAAACTCAATATCTGCACTCACCGAGGACGAGCCATGTGTCCAATTCACTAATCCCCGCTTGGTAATCGATAGCGTTGAAATGGGCACGTCCCGAGGGCTTGCGCAGCCATTGAATAGCGCCGCTAGCGCCAGTGCGATGCAGAAGCGCATCATATAGCGTCCCGGGTCCGGGCGGGCTCTAGTAAGAGACGTGGAGACACGGGAATAAAACGCTGCGCTGACACGATTGCACGGAAAATCCATAGCCTCCAACGGATCGAAAATGATTTCCCGAGATTTCCCGCAAGCACTGCATTGACTGCCGGAACAACGTCGAAGAATTCCTGAGGATTCATCAAGGTCTCGATAAACTCCCGCCGATACCATGCTTCAACGAATCCGAGATAGAGGCCCATCACCGACCGAATCACCGTGCTGTAGTCGCGAAATTCCGCCGCGGCCCGATGCGGTGATGTAAGTGCGGTGTCCAGCGCATCCGCCGCGCGTTCGCCTCCTAGCAGAGCCAAAAACACCCCACTGCTGAAAATGGGATCGATGAACCCGGCGGCATCACCAGCAAGCATCCAACGATCCCCGCAGAGCTTCGTGTTATGATACGAGTAGTCACCACTGGCGTGGACATCGCTGACCAAGTGTGCCGACTGCATCCGATCAAACATCGCTGGCAATGCGGCGATGGCATTGGCCAATACCTGCCCGGGCCGCAGGTTCATCTCCTTGAACTTCGCAGTGTCCATGACCACGCCAACGCTGGTTTTTGTTCTACTCAGGGGGATAAGCCAAAACCAATAGTCATCCGCACGGACCATCCGGGTGAGCGTACCGTCGATTCCTTCGGGCATCTCAACGCCTTCGTAGTGCGCATAGATGGCAAATTTCTTCAGCTTTGGATACACCCGCTTGAGGTTCAACTGGGATCCGATCAGCGTGTTGCGCCCGCTGCAATCCAGCACATATTTCGCATGGATCGAGCGGCCCTCGGCGGAATCGCTGTTTCGAGTATTGACGGTCACACCAGCGGCGCAAAAATCCACGGCCTCGACCGAGGTAGATTCACACACTTCTGCTCCCGCCTCCGCTGCATGATCGAGGAGGATTTTATCGAATCGACTGCGTTCGACCTGAAATGCCGTTTCGCGTTTGGGCTGGAATCCATTCTTAAAATAGAACCGGACTTCCTGGTCTCCGGTGCCGCTTGCAATCTCGGCGCCATGCTTTGGCATGAACCCTGCCGCTTCAAGCTTCGGCATCACGCCAAGCCGCTCGAGCACGGACATGCTGAATGGCAGTAACGACTCACCGATATGGAAGCGCGGAAACTTTTCGCGCTCGAGCACAATAACTCGGCGGCCGTGCTGTGCGAGGAGCGTCGCTGCGGTGGATCCGGCTGGCCCGCCCCCGATCACAGCTACGTCATACGAGATCATGCGGCAAAGGCTTGTTCATCGGAGCGAGTTACGCAACCACAAAGGAGGCGTGAGATCGCCTCCGAACAAAACCTTGAAACTCACGCTCCAGCAGGTTTTTCGAGGTGTCCCCCAAATTGATAGCGCATCGCTGAGCAGACCTTCTCTGCCATCGTATGCTCTTTGCGTGATCGGAAACGAGCGTAGAGGGCTGCAGTGAGAACTTCACAATTCACCGACTCCTCGATTCCCGCCATGATGGTCCAGCGTCCTTCGCCGGAATCGGACACCCGGCCTGAAAATTTTTCCAATTTCGGGTCTTCGGCAAACGATGCCGCTGCCAGATCAAGCAACCACGCACTAACCACGCTGCCCCGTCGCCACACTTCGGAGACGTCCGCAAGGTTGATATCGTAGTCGAGATCATGGTGCATCGCAGGTGCAGTCTCGGCGTCCGCCGTCGTCTGACGCTTGCTGATGTTCGCATTGGCAAGGATATCAAACCCTTCCCCAAACGCTGCCATGAGGCCGTATTCGATTCCGTTGTGCACCATCTTCACGAAGTGACCCGCTCCGGAAGCCCCGCAATGCAGGTATCCCAGCTCGGAAGTTCCACCCAGTTTCTCGCGTCCTGGAGTTGTAGGAATATCGCCCTTGCCGGGAGCGAGCGTCTTAAAAACGGGATCCATCCGTTCGACCGCCTCGGTATCGCCACCGATCATCATGCAATATCCGCGCTCAAGTCCCCACACGCCTCCGCTGGTGCCGACATCAAGGTAGTGCAATCCTTTTGGACGCAATGCTTCCGAGCGGCGGCGGTCGTCACGGAAATAAGAATTCCCACCGTCGATAATAGTATCCCCCGGCTGAAGTAACGCTGCCAACTGATCGACGATTTTGTCGGTGATTGCAGCAGGAATCATGACCCATGCATTTCGTGGCGCTTCCAGCCTCGAGACAAATTCTTCGAGCGATGCAGCGCCCGTCGCACCTTCAGCGACAAGTTCTGCGACCACGTCCGGGTTGGTGTCAAATACGACACACTGGTGTCCATTGCGCAGGAGGCGCCGAACCATATTGGCACCCATTCTTCCGAGTCCGATCATTCCAAGTTGCATAGTGTGCTTCTCCAAGGTTGAGGTTTGATCTGAGGATGTTCACATCCGGGCTTCTCTTCAAGGACATTCGGCGATTACGGCCGTGACAATCCTGCTACATCGCGGCTGCTGCTATCAGCGCCAGCGGTTAATTTCCTGCACTTTAGTTTCCAGCTCCAAATGCTGCCGTCGGCGTTCGCGCCACAAGACAATGCAGCAGGCGACTAAAAATATCGCCCCGATAAGCATCCATGGAATATCGAAAACCTTAGCATGCTCCGAGTCGAAAATGAACGGTGGTGATGGCATGGTCGCCCGCCCATTGGAGTCCAATCCGATAATGCCCAGTGTGATTCTTTGCCCAGGCCTGAGACCGCGGATTTCGAGTGAAGTTTCCTTTTCGCCAACCGCCATGGTTGCATTCTTTATTGGCTCCCAAACGATTTTCATTTCTCCCGTAGACGTAAAATCAATGCGTCGCTCAAGCGCATGATATCGCACCACTTCAGGGGCTGGATTATCCCATTGGACGTGAATTTCTTGCTTCGAACGATACGTCATTCGGATCTCCTCCACAGGAGGAAATACAATCTCCGTTTGCGGTCCCTGCGTGGTGGCGCCCAAGATTAACTTACCTTCGGATACCGATGCCGGCAGCCGAATGACTGGTCCAGACGCCATGCGAGGGTCGGGTTCCACGACGGCACTTACCGACCATGAAACGGGAGATCCATCGCCATCAGAAATCTTGATCCCGCCTTCAAAAGTCTGCGCTTCAGCACTTGTGAAGGTAAGTTCAAACGTTCGCGTCTCGCCGGATGCCAGCGGTTCGCCCGTGATCGATGGCGCGACGGAGATTTCCTCCGGGAAGACACCACGGAGCGCGGCGTCCGCACCTCCCGAGTTACGCACCGAGATAGTTGCCCGCGTGGAACGCCCCTGCACCACAGAACCGAAATCCACCAGCGCCTCAGCGCCCGCAATCTCCAGTAACGCGGGAGCGGCGAACATTCTGAATGGAAGAGAAATATCGACTCCAGCGCTGACGACCGTGATCGCCCCCGAGAGCGGACCAAGAAACCCCGGCTCCGAGCGCAGAATAACCCCGACTTCCTCTTGTCCTCCGATCCGAACTTCCCGGTTGCCGCCGAGTTCCGGTGGCGCATTGACATCCACATTTTTCACCTCGTTGGTTCGGTTTTTCAGCCGCAATTCCGCCACGCGCCGCCGGCCGTCCTCATCGATTCGAAACTCCAGGGATCCTGCCACGGCCTCAATCGGAGCAAATGCCTCACCCGACAAACTCAACTTGCGGGAACTCGCATGGGAAAAGTTCGCTGCTCCATTGAACACACCGGCAACCTTCGGGGAAAAAGTCAAGGCCACTTCGACTGCCTCGCCCGCGCCAATGACATACGATCCATCCCCGTCCGTGAAGACCCATGGCTCTGGCAGATCCACTTGCCCGCGGACGACCCCGCCACCGTCATTTCGCAATACGACCACTTTCGTGCGGGTCTTGCCCGCCGCAACCGATTCGAACTCCATCGCGGTCGGCGCTTCAAAGCGGGAGGGTTTATCAACCACGCGGATGATCACTTCGGCAGGCGTTGAGACACCGGAACCCGGGACCTGCACCGCGTAACGAAACCGGTCGATCCCAGCTCCTAGGGCAGCATCATGACGGTAGAGCACCGTTGCCGAGTGACGATCATCAAGTTTCACTTCGGAAAGCTTTCCCATCGCAGGGTTTGAGCGAATGAGGAAGGAAAGCTGCTGGCCAGAGCGACTCACTCCGCGCAACGGGATTTCCACGGTGCCGCCTGATTGGACCTGCGTCGTCTGCGCCAAAGGTTGTGGAGGGGGCGAACTCGGCAGGCTGATGTCTGCGGTGGCAATGCGGATGCACCCGAAAATCGCGAGGGTACACGACGCTGCCGCCGCTGAGAATCGGGTCGATCCATCAAACCTTAGTGGGAATGTCGTTGAAATACGTCGTTTGAACAAGTAGTTCGATAGTGAACACGGCTTACGCCCTGATTCAAGACTGATGCGATATTTTCCCTCCTCAAGCCGAGCAACTCATACGCTTGCAGCAGGCTTGATTGCCCTCTGCTGCTCAAACTCTGCCCTCGCACAAACGTCCCAACCGCCCAAAAAACAAAAGCCCGCTGCGGACCTGATAAAAAAGCAGGCGAGACCGCGCGTGGTCCCGCGGGTGCTGGACAGAGCGACCCCGGCGGCTACGCGGATACTGGTTAAACTCGGAGATCAACGCGCCCTCCTGCTCGTGGA